>NZ_JBATWY010000009.1:0-13845 GCF_049672945.1 Haloferula sp.
GCGGGGCGAGTTCCAGATCGGCACGAATTTCAAGTCGTGGATTTTCTCGGTGGCGAAGTTCAAGGTGATGTCATCGTGGCGGGATCAAAAGCGCCGCAAGGAATGGGCCGTGCCGGAAGAGACGATGACGAAGCTTTTGGAGAGAGTTGAGACGGGGGCTGCCCTGAACTCAATCGAGGCCAAGCAGGAGGCGCTGAGGTATTGTCTCGTGCAGTTGCGGCCGGTGGATCGTGGGCTGATCCTTCGGCGCTACATCGAAGAGTATGGTTTGTCGGAATTGGCCGCAGAAGTTGGAAGGAGCTCGGAGAGCCTTAAGGTTTCCCTGCACCGGATCCGGATGCTGCTAAGAGCTTGTGTCGGGCGGAGAATCAAGATGGAGGAGTCGACGTCATGAGCGGGATGGAATCAGATGAGGGCAAGTTCGATCTGAGCGTGCTGTGGCAGGCCCTCGCGGAATTGGAGGCCGGTGAGCTGAGTTCCGAGCAGCGTGACGAGCTGATGGCGCTTGTTCATCGTTCGCCAGCGGCGCAGCGGGCCTACCTTGAGTATTTCGAAATGACGGCCATCCTCGAGGCCGAGGCGTCCACCCATGCGGAGCAAGGCAAGCTGCCAGTGGTGGGCGGGCAAAGGCGATTGGCGAGCCGCATGTTCCGGCGCTCGGTGCTGGCGGCTGCCGCCGTGCTGGTGCTTTCCGCGATTGGAGCAGCGTTTTTCATGGTGAAGCAGTCTGAAGCCGGACACCTGGCGGCGTCTTCGACAGCTGGCGCGGAATGGACCGTCGATGGTTTGGCTCAGGATCCGGCAGCGGACCAGCAGCGGGTCGCGGAAGGTTCGTCGGTCAGGGTGTGGTCGGGCATGGTGGAGTTGAAGCTCGAGTCCGGTGTGGTTTTTGTGATGCAAGGGCCCGCTCATGTTTCTTTCCCCAAAATGGATCGGCCGACCCTGCACGAAGGCTGGCTCTGGGTTGATTCGGACGCGGTGAATGAGCCCTTGGAGGTGGTGACGCCTGAGTTGCTCGTGAGCGACATTGGCACCCGTTTTGGAGTGATGGTCTCAGCTCAAGACCCGGCGGAGATTCATCTCGTTGAGGGAAAGGTGGAAGTCTTCGCCAAGGCCACGAATCAGATGGTGGCCTCGCTGGAAACCGAGGAACGGGGGGTCGCCATTTCCGGAACCGGGGAGTCCAGCATGGTGACGCTGGCCAGAGATCCGTTTCCCGAACTTCCCGGGCTAATGATCGCTTCAGCGAATTATCCAACGACGGTGCGAAGCCAGAATCCGGTAGGATACTGGCGATTGGAGGACCACGAGCCCGGATTGCTTAAGAATGAGGTGCCAGAAGGTCTTGTCGGTCGTCATCACCCGAGCCTGACGACGAACCCATCCGGTCCGGGTTCGGCGGATGGTTTTCGTGGATTTGGAGAGGGCAACCGCTCGGTTTCCTTCTCTGAAACATCGGAGGAAATGCCGATTTCGCTTGGCACCACACCGGTGCACGACGGTGTTCTTTTTCAGGATGATTTCAGTGAGACCGGTGGCGGCCTCCACGGTGTGACGCCAGATATCACGACATGTTTCGAGAAGTGGACGGCTTCACCGGCGTTCAATCGGGATGGCAGCATCAATGCCTTGACGGGAAGTGCCACACTGGCCTTCGTGCCGGTCGATGGCGTTGTCTACACACTGGACGCCTCCTTAACGGCCAACTCAGGCCCCAGCGAGAACTGGATCGCTCTGGGATTTAGCCGGGGCCAAAGCCGGGAAGCAGCTCGATTTGGCAGCGGAGGACTTGGCGGCCGCGTGTGGATGCTGCACCGCGCTGCCGATACGACCAAGCCAGTAAACCGCGCCTGGCTCAGCACCTCGGCAAGCGATTGGAATTGGCCCTCTGGCTCACCCCTTGGGGGACCCATGGATATGAGGGTGGTGCTGGATACCACAGGTGGCGCTGGTGCTTGGACGGCCACCTGGTTTGCCAAGCGCCCCGCAGACGAAACCTACACAATGGTTCGCGACACCGAGCAGCTGATCAATGAATCGATCAACTCAGTGGGCTTCTCGGTCATCGGTGAAAATCTCTCGGCATCGGTGGAGCGATTCGAGCTGCGCGCCGATCGCCGCGAATCTACTCGACCCAATGCCGACCTGGCTGACGGTCCGGCACGGGTGGCGAGGAAGGAAGGCGCGGTTTCGTTTTGGGTCCGAAGCGATGGTTGCGGAGAAAAGCCTGAGATCCTCTGGGCGGCGGGAGAAGGGAGGGAGGACGCCTCGATCCATGCTCATCTCACCGCAGACGGGCGAGCCGGGTTCTTCATGGAGAATGGTCGTTACGACGTGCTGATCGCCTCAGAGCACTCGATCGATGACGGCAAATGGCATCACCTCGTCGCCAGTTGGAGCTCTTCGTCGGTCGATCTTTATGTCGATGGGCTACGGGTGGCCAACGATACCGAGTTCCGTGGGGCCCAGCAGGGAATCCTGCCTGAGCTTCGATTTGGAAGTGCGGACACGAGTCCCGAGTTCGATCGATTTACAGGCTCTTTCGATGAGATTGCGATTTGGGACCGTTATCTAACTGCTGCCGAAGTGGCGCATCAGTTCCGCTCAGCAAAGGGAGAATGATCGCTTTCCAGTGATCGGATACCTCCGAATACCGGTGCCGAACGATCAAAGCCACCGACAGCTCTTGTGCCCCCTTGTCGGGAATCAAGCCACCCTGTCCAGAGAAAGCGCAGCGAAAACTACGGTGCTTATCGTAAGCGAGAACCATTGCTGAAACGAATACCCTGATCACGCGACTCCATCACAAGCCGGTTCTCCATACTGGCGACGAAGCGTTCATGATTGCCGGCGGAGAACGCAGAAGATTCGCTCGATGTGGACGAACTTTTTCGATGCATTTTCCGAGATCCCGATAATCATTTCTCACCGATCCAGGTCGAGAACCAAAGCCTTTGCCCCACCCGCCCAGCTTTTTCTCGTTTGATTTGAAAACCTTTGAACAAGCAATGAAGCCCCGATTTCAACAAAACCCGTCGGATCTCAAAAAGCGGCGTCCCGAGCAGAACCCCGGAACCGACAGCTACTCGGACGATCAACTTGTCCATCGCCACGCGTTCGGACGTCCCGTGTTCGGATTGCCTGTCCTACTTGCGTCGATGGCATTCGCCTTCTTGCTCACACCCGGCGCTCTCGCTTCCAACCGCTGGGAACTCACCGGAACGCTCAACTACGTCAACCCGCTCCTCGCGGGAACCTTCAGCTCCGGACAATCCTTCAGCATCAGCATGGATCTCGATGATGCTGCGCCTCTCACCTTCAGCGAGAGGCTCGATTTCTTCACCAGCATCGGAACCTTCAGCAATACCGTCTCCAATGGTAATGTGAGCTTCCCAAACTACGCTGCAGACTTTCGTTCGACCGCAAGCAGTGGCGGCGTTCAGGTTCGCAACAATGAGACCAACGCCGGGTTCGGCTACGACCAGCTCAGCCTGAGCTTCGGAAGCTTCTTTCCCGGCACCGTCACCGCACCCGAAGCTCAGGGCTTCGAGCTTCGTTCCATCGAATTCAATTTTACGGACGAGAGTTCACCTTCGGACATGATCACGGGTTCCGGAGCGACTTTCCCGACCATTGACGTCCCATTCATCGGTCCGGATACCTTCAATCTCGCACGGTCCACCAACTCGACCTTTCACTTTGTCCTTCGCTTCTCCGGTGGTACGCCGGAAGGCTCCAACTTCATCCGTGGCTCGATCACCACCAGCAGTTTTTCCACCGGCGGCGGTGGCTTCGACGCCTGGCCTGACCTAACAGACCTTCCCGAAGCCCTGCGTGGCCCCGATGCCACACCCGCAGGCGACGGCGTGGCCAATTTGATCAAATACGCGATCGGTATTGGTCCGCTTGAGTCCGCTGCCGAGCGCATTCCGCAGGAAGTCGCCCAGATCAGCGTCGCGGACGAAACCTATCCACTCGTCTGCTTCACCCGCGACACCAGCGCCATTGGGATCAGTGCCAGGATTGAAGTTGCGGCCAGCCTCGACTTCGCGACCGACCTTGGTGTTACCGTCATCTCAACGGAAGATCTTGGCAATGGACTCGAACGGATCTGCGTGCGCTCGAATGTCCCTTACTCTGATCAGCTAAGACAATTCTTCCGCTTGAAAGTGAGCGAAGAGTGAGTCGCTGAGCAATCGGCCGTCAATTTCCCCTTTCCGTAGTGCCCTATCAGCCTTAGGAGATCGCCTCTCTGAATGGGTTCAAAAGCAAAGAAAAAAGCCGCCCGGTTTCCCGGACGGCTTCATGAAATTCAGCTTGTAAGTTGGATCAAGGCGTCGGCACTTCGCTGATGGTCTTGAGAACCCGTGAGCAGATCGCGTAGGGATCGCCTTGGGAGTTCGGGCGACGATCTTCGAGGTAACCCTTCCAGCCGTTCTTCTTGAAGCTGTGTGGCACGCGGATCGAAGCACCACGGTCAGCGATACCCCACGAGAACTGGTCGATCGACTGGGTTTCGTGGAGACCGGTCAGACGCATGTGGTTGTCCGGGCCGTAGGCTGCGATGTGCTCTTCGCAGTTCTTTTCGAACGCATCCATGAGGGCGAGGAAGTAAGCTTCGCCACCGGTCTCACGCATGTATTCGGTGGAGAAGTTGCAGTGCATTCCAGAACCGTTCCAGTCACCCTTGATCGGCTTGCAGTGGTACTGCACGTCGAGTCCGTAACCTTCGCAAAGACGCTCAAGAATGTAGCGTGCCACCCAGATTTCGTCGGCAGCCTTCTTGGATCCCTTGCCGAAGATCTGAAACTCGCACTGGCCCTTGGCCACCTCGAAGTTGATCCCCTCGTGATTGATCCCTGCATCGAGGCAGATATCGAGGTGCTCCTCGACCACCTGACGAGCGACGTCGCCGATGTTGCTGTAGCCGACACCGCAGTAATACGGGCCTTGAGGGCCAGGATAACCATCTTTCGGGAATCCAAGCGGAGCGCCGTTTTCGTAGAGGAAATACTCCTGCTCGAGTCCAAACCAAGTGGTCTCTTCGTCAGGAATCGTGGCACGTGCGTTCGATGGGTGCGGCGTGCCATCGGGAAGCATGACTTCGCACATGACGATCGCGCCATTCAGTCGGGTAGCATCAGGGTAAATGGCGACAGGCTTCAATACACAGTCGGAACTGTGACCTTCGGCTTGCTGGGTTGAACTGCCGTCGAAGCCCCAGTCGCTGAGCTCTTCAAGCTTCGGGAATGAATCGTAGCTCTTGACGAGAGTCTTGCCACGCAAGTTGGGGACGGGGGTGTAGCCATCGAGCCAGATATACTCCAATTTAAATTTAGGCATCTTAGTTGTCTTGGTTGGTTTAAAGTGCGGGTTAGCGCGGATGGTTAAGGTGCGCCCGATCGGAGACCACGACACACCTTTACTGCTGACCAGAAAAGCACTTAGCGGGCCAGCAGGCGAAACAGAACGAAAAAATTTTCCGATTGTGACACCACTTGCTGACGAACAGCATGCAGCAGCATCGAGACTCCCATGGAACCCCACTCGGAAACGCTTTCTCCACAATCTCTGCGCTGGTCCGGAGTCACCGACAGGGGACGCTTCCGGACCAACAATGAAGATGCTTTTTTGGCCGTGACCTTCGATGCCCGGGAGCTGAGGTATCTTGGCCGTGAGGGATCGGGTTCATTGGAAACCGCCGACTTCGTTTTCGCCGTCAGCGACGGGATGGGAGGCGCCAATGCCGGCGAAGTCGCCAGCAAGATCGCCGTTGAAAACATCACCCGGCTGCTGCCCAATAGCTTCAAACTTGGGGCGCGTCGCATCGATGGTGGGTTTTCCGATGTTCTTGAAACCCTGTTCGAGCGGACCCACCAGTCCTTGCACGAATTGAGCCGTCACTACGACGAATGCCGCGGCATGGGCGCCACTCTCAGCCTGTGCTGGTTCATGCCGGGCTGGATGGCCTTTGGCCACATCGGAGACAGCCGCATTTACTACCTGCCAAAGGATGGTGATATGATCCAGGTAAGCCACGATCACAGCCGGGTCGGCGCGCTCGTCAGGGACGGCAAGCTCAATGAACGGCAGGCGCGAAACCACCCCCAACGCAATGTGCTCAGCCGTGTCCTCGGGGGCCGGACGAAATACACCGAGCCCCAGACCGGGCGCGTGGGATGTGAGTCGGGTGACCGCTTCCTGATCTGCTCGGATGGCCTGACCGACGGCATGTGGGACAGGCGGATCAATGAAATGGCACGCGGGGAATTCTCGTCGCGGGCCCTCGTCGACTTTGCCATCACCGAATCCGGGCGGGACAACACCACGGCCATGCTCATCGAAATCGAATAGTTCCTCTCAGGGCTTGAAGGCGAAACAAAGGTAGCTCGTGGCCGCCATTTCCTCGATCCTCATGCGTCGCGTCCGCTCGTGGCCGCTCCAGCTTTCGAGGAAATAGATCTCCTTCTTGAGCGAATCGTAGCCGGTGATCACCGAGGCATGCAGCGGCGCCTCGTCATCCGGCCAGCTCGCTCGCTCACCGGCCATCGCAGGATTCGGCAACACCGACTCGGGACTCCTCGCGAGTCGATCGTGCAACTGATTCCTTTCGTGCGAGAAGCGTCGCCAGACAATCACCGGCAGGCCGCCATCCAGCGAACGTTTGACGCTCGCCTCGTCAAAATCCGACGAGCGATCCAAAGACAGTCCGGCCTCCGCGGCCACGGCATGGTAGAGCTTGACCATGTTCGAACCTCCCGCGCTGCCGGTGTTCTGAAATCCAGCAGCCGCAGCCATCCAGTCCTCATCCAGCGTCATTCCGAAATGCCGAGCCGCCATTGCCAGGGTATTCAGCCCGCAGTAGGGCTTGTAGCCTTGAGGCACCGTTTTGATGCCCTCGATTCGCACGCTGCCAAACTTGGTTTCCACTGAGGCTTCCAGCCGCTCCAGCCGCTGCCGCTCGGATTCTCCCTCCAGCCCACGATCAAGCCAGCCCTCAGCCACCTGATCCTCAGGGGAAATGATCACCCGGACCAAACGGTCTTCAGCGCTGAAGAGTCGCATGACCAGGCCATCGCGAGTCCATTCCTCGGGTTCGAGGCGAAGCATCCGGCCCTTGCCAAAACGCCGCACCTTCGGTTTCGGCTTATCGGCGCTCTTGGCCAGCGTTTCTCGCAGGGTGCTGAGCACGGTCACAAAGCTCTCGCGGAAACTCTCCTGCTTTTCAGCCAGACGTTTGCCCATTTCTTCTTCGGCCTGACGTCGACTCAGGCCATCCGGAAGCTTTTCATCAAAATACCCGAAATAGGATCCGGCATCGGCAAAGGTCGCCTCAAGCTGAACCAACCGTCCTTCCCTGCGGGTGGAGCGGAGCAGCAGGACCTCCTGTCCGAAAAGCTCCGGCCTCGCGAGCAGGTAGGATAGACTCGATGTTCCCACCTCTCCCTCGTCGACCCAATCTCCCGGTAAAGCCTCACTGCCGTCCCAGATCCCCTTACCAAAGACAAGATCGTCCAGGTCCCTTCCATTCAGCGGGCTGTCAGCCCCCAGCACCGGGCCAAAAACCGAATTGGGAATCGCGGCACAGGGTAAAGTGACTGAAACGAGAGCCAGCAGCAGCAAGCAGGAGATCTTCATTTGGCAGGCTATCATCAAACGCACGCTGCCATTCGGGATCAAACGGAAAATCCTGCCCTTGCTGACTCCCCTTTCCCCAGCTACAGCCCCGCCATGCACGGCTTCGCCTATCGCAACGGCTCGCTTCACTGCGAGGATATCGACCTTTCCACTCTCGCAAAGGAATACGGGACTCCACTCTACGTCTACTCGGCGGGAACCATCCTCGATCACTACAAACGCCTCGATCTCGCGCTCGAGGGCGTCAGTCACGAAGTCGCCTATGCCGTGAAAGCCAACTCCAACATCTCGGTGCTGCGCTTGCTGGCCAACGAAGGCGCCGCCTTCGATATCGTCTCTGGTGGCGAACTCTTCCGCGTCATCAAGGCGGGCGGCGATCCTGCACATTGCACCTTCGCCGGCGTCGGCAAGACCCGCGACGAAATCGAGTATGCACTCAAACAGGGCATCTACTCCTTCAACGTCGAAAGCGAAGCCGAGCTCCGCTACCTCGATGAAGTCGCAAGCGATCTCGGATTGATCGCGCCCGCTGCCGTGCGCGTGAATCCAAACGTCGACGCCAAGACCCACAAGTACATCTCGACCGGCAAGTCGGAGAACAAGTTCGGCGTCGACTTCGAAGCCATCTCCGATCTCTACGCGCGGGCCGCCAACGATCTCCCCAACGTCAAGCTGCGCGGACTCCAGATGCACATTGGTTCCCAGCTGACATCAATCAAACCTTTCATCGAAGCCGTTGAAAAAGTCACACCCCTCGTCACCCGGCTCAAAGCCGATCACGACATCGAATTCTGGTCGATCGGTGGTGGCATCGGCATCGTCTATGAGGACTCGTTAGATTCCGGCACCGTCGATTGGTGGGATGCCAAGTCCGAGCAGGACCGCCCCCTCACCCTTTCCCAGTATGGCGATGCCTTGCTGCCGAAACTCAAGGACCTCGGGCTCAAGATCCTGCTCGAACCGGGTCGCGCCATCGTAGGAAATGCCGGCGTACTACTTACCGAATGCCTCTACGAAAAGAAGGGCAGCGCCAAGACCTTCAAGATTGTCGATGCTGGCATGAACGACCTGATCCGCCCCGCACTCTACCAAGGCCACCACGAAATCGCCCCACTCAAGGAGCCGGGCGATGCCCGCGTCAAAGTCGACGTCGTCGGCCCGATCTGCGAAAGCGGTGACTTCTTTTGCCAGGACCGGGAACTCCCGGATTTCCAACCCGGTGATATCATCGCCCTGATGTCCGCCGGTGCCTACGGCTTCGTCATGGCATCCAACTACAACTCACGTCCCTTCCCCGCCGAGATCCTGGTCGAAGGTGACAAGGCCACGGTTGTTAGAAAACGCCAGACGCTCGACGACCTGATTGCCGGCGAGCTTTGAACACGCCAAAAAGGATCGGTGATTGGCCATCCCAGACACGAGCCCAGCGTATCATCTCAAGGCCCGCTAGCCCCTCTTCAATCAAGCACCCAACCCCCGGGGCTTTCAAAGCCTCGCCCCTTGAATCCCTACCTCCAACTCCACCTGCTCGTCGTCCTTCTCGCAGCCACCGCGATTCTCGGACGGCTGATGTCGATGACGGCGCCGGTGATTGTCACCTGGCGGACGCTGATCGCTGCAATCGCCGCCCTGGCATGGGCCGCGTTCGTGCGCCGCAATCAGCTCTGGTTCGGATGGAGGAAGACCCTGATCCTGCTGGGAATCGGTGCCATCGTCGGCGTCCATTGGCTCGCCTTTTTTGCGTCGGTGAAGGTCTCAAACGTCTCCATCTGCCTCGTCGGGCTTTCGACCGTATCCCTGTTCACCGCCTTTACCGAACCCCTGCTCGAGAAACGTTCGATTCGCCCCTTCGAGGTCCTCTTGGGATTGATCGTCCTTGGAGGCATCATCCTGATTGCCGGCTTCGAGCGAGGTCATCTGGACGGCTTGTTGCTCGGCATGCTCAGTGCCCTGCTTGCCGCCATCTTCCCCGTCCTCAATCGACGCTACGTCATCCAGGGAGGCGACCCCCTGACGATGGTTGGATGGGAAATGGTCGGGGCTTTCCTCATCAGCCTCGTCGTCCTGCCGTTGGCGGAATCGGAGGGCTTCGCTTCATTGCAAACCATTCAAGGAATCGACTGGCTATGGATGCTGATTCTCGCGGTCGTCTGCACCGTCTTCGGCCACGGCTTCCACATTCATCTCCTGCGAAGAATCAGCGCCTACGCCGGCAACCTCGCGATCAACTTCGAACCCGTCTATGGCATCGCCGCCGCCGCCTTGCTCTTCGGCGAGCACAACGATCTGCATCCCGCCTTCTATCTTGGAGCGGCTGCCATCCTCCTCGCGAACCTTCTGCATCCATGGTTCGTTCGGCGCTATCCAGCTTGACCCCAGCTTTCCAGGCTTTTCTTTGACGCTAGGTTGGCTTTCTCCTATTGGTAAACTCTCCGCAGGTTTTGATCCCAGCGGCTCCGAAAGCTCTTATGAAATTATCCATCCTTTCCTGCTCGCCGAAATGCTACTCCACCCGCCGCCTCGTGGAGGCCGGGACAAAGCGAGGTCATAAGATCGAAATCCTCAATACCCTCCGCCTCGCCATCGGCCTCGACCAAGGCGATCCGGACCTGTTTCTCCGCGGGAAGCCACTACGCCACACCGATGCCATCCTGCCCCGCATCGGCACCTCCATCACTCGCTACGGCACCGCTGTCGTCCGGCAGTTCGAGCAAATGGATGTCTACACTCCGAACACCGCCGCCGGCATCAGCAACTCGCGCGACAAACTCCGCTCCCTGCAAATCCTTTCCCGACACGATGTCGGCATCCCGACCACCGCCTACGTCGATGACAAACGCGATGTCGAAAGCGCCCTCGAACGTGTTGGCGGCGCCCCCGTCATCATCAAACTCCTCGAAGGCACCCAAGGCGTCGGCGTCATTCTCGCCGACAAGATCGAGATCGCCAAAGCCATCGTCGAGACGCTTCAAAGCAGCAAGCAGCAGGTGCTCCTCCAAAAGTTCGTCGCCGAAAGCAAAGGCAAGGATGTCCGCGCCTTCGTCATCGGTGATCGCGTGGTCGCCGCCATCCGCCGCGTCGCCCAAGGCCAGGAATTCCGCTCGAACGTTCACCGCGGAGGCAAAGCAGAAGCCATCCAGCTCGATCCCACCTACGAGGAAGCCGCCGTCCGTGCCGCCCAGATCATGGGCCTCCGCGTCTGCGGGGTCGACATGCTCGAAGGCAAGGACGGCCCGCAGATCATGGAGGTCAATTCCTCTCCCGGCTTCGAAGGCATCGAGGGAGCCACCGGACTCGACATCGCCGGTGAGGTCATCGACTACATCGAGGATCAGGTGAAGTTTCCCGAGATCGACATCCGCCAGCGCCTCACCGTTTCGCGCGGGTATTCCGTCGCCGATGTCCACATTCCGGACGGTAGCGCCTACGTCGGCAAATCCATCGAGCAAACCGGCCTCCGCGATCAGGATGTCGTCGTCCTCACCCTCCGTCGCAAAGGAACGGTCATCTCCAATCCAAAAGGCTCACGTATCCTCGAACCTGATGATACCCTCCTCTGCTACGGCAAGTCCGAGCACATGAAAGGCCTCATCCCGGCCAAAAAGAAGAAGAGCCGGAAGATGAAGAAGCTTCCCAAATCCGCAGATCCCGAATCATGAGCATGATCATTGGCTGGCGCGAATGGGTCGAATTTCCGGAGTGGAATTTGAAATTCAAAGCCAAGGCTGACACCGGCGCCAAAAGCTCCGCGATTGATTGCGCGGAAATCACCGAACTTCCCGGTAACCGGGTCCGCTTCACCGTGCGCCTCGACCGGAAGGAGAAGAAACTCATAACCCTTGAGGAAGACATCTGCCTCCGCAAACGCGTCCGCTCATCCACCGGCCATCCCACCGACCGACTCTTCGTCGAGACCACCCTGCACCTCGCCGGAATCGAAAAGAAAATCGTCGTCTCACTCGTCTGCCGCAAACGGATGATCCACCGCCTGCTCCTCGGGCGGGAAGCTCTGGGCAACGACTTCCTCGTCAACTCGTCCGTCGATCACTGGGCAACTCCGAAACGCGGGAAAAAAACCAAACACTGACCAACGACGAAGCGTCCCTATCCCTTCAACTCAGAGATCTTCGATCCATGCGTCGACCTTTTCATGTTCGAGTCGAGCCACTCCCGCCATGGCTTGATCGACAGCGCTTCCTTGGCGACGGCGATTGGGTCGCTCACGACCTTGCCAACGGACATCTCAAGGCTGAGGCCTCGCTCGAACGGGATGCCGCCGCGGATCTCGCGGCACGACTTCGAGGCGTCGGCATCGGAGGATCCCTGATCAAGGTGGAGATCTCACCCCCCTTGAATCGCAAGGACCTTCGACGAGCCAACCTTGAGGAGGCACGTCGCTACCGTCAGGGAAGCACCGGCTTCAGCCACCGCTCGGCACGACTTGACGACGAAGGTCGCAAGTCGCTCACGCCCGAAGCACTAGCTCTTGAGCTGGCCGAGCGTGCCCGCGGGCGGCGGGTCATCGACGCCTGTGCAGGCGCAGGCGGCAACGCCATCGGCTTCGCGCGCGCAGGTTGCAAGGTACTTGCCATCGAGATTAATCCAGGCCGTCTTGCCATGGCAAAACACAACGCCGCTCTCTATGGCGTTGCCGATCAGATCGAATTCGTGCAGGGCGACGCACGAGAACTGCTTCCAAAACAAGACGCCGATCTTCTGTTCATCGATCCCCCGTGGGGTGAACGATACAACAAGGAACGCGTCACCCTGAGCGAACTGCCACCATGCCTCGAACTACTGGAGTGCTCATTACATCTACCGAAACGGTGGATCAAAGCACCCCCTTCATTTGACCCCGCAAGCCTCCCCGGATGCCGGGTCGAGGCAATCTTTGGTGTGGGTCAGGGTGACCACCGTCGAGTCAAGTTCCTCCTCCTAGAGATCTAGTTTGAAATGGTGAAACCCCAATCGGCTCCGACATCAATCTCGAAAGGCCTCATACTCGGGATTGACCTTCGCCTGCTTGAAAATCGCTTCATCCTTCCAAAGATCATAGGTCGCCCTGAGCTGGACCTCTGATTCGGGATACTGACCCTTGTCGTCGGTCTCCTTGATCCAGGCCTCGAGTATCTCACGGTGCCGCTTGAGCTCACCTGCATAATCTGGATGGCCTGCAAGATTGTTGATCTGATGGGGATCCGCCTCGATGTCGTAGAGTTCCTCCTTTGGACGAAGACCGAACCAATGCTCCTCCTGATACGCCGAAAGCTCGCCGGCCTCGTGAAGCCGTTTCAAGTCCGTCACGGTTGCATGCTTGTCTCGATACTGAGCCTGAAGCAACGGGCGATCCGGAAAATAGTTCCGGATATAGCGCAGCTTGTCGGTCCGCACGGTTCGAATCCGATCGATGGTGTAATCGCAACGATCCCTTGCCGAGATCACATGGTCCCGCGCCTGATAGTCTTCGCCAAATAAATCCTGACCATCCAGACAATCTGGCAGATCCACCCCCGCAAGAGCCAGCGTGGTTGCCGAAACATCGAGCACCGAGACCAGTTCATTCCTCAAGGTCCCTGCCTTCAAGGCCGGATGATTTCCAGCGATCATCAAGGGCACATGGAGACCGCCCTCATAACAGAACTGCTTATGGCGAAGGGACTGGTTGTTGCCGTGATCGGAAAAGAAAAACACCACGGTATGATCCCATTCACCGTCAGCCTTGAGTTTCGAAAGGATTTCCTCGACCTGAGCATCGGCACCGCGCACGGCATTGTAGTGTTCGGTCCACGCTGCCCGGTGGGCTGGCGTGCCGGGAAAATACGGAGGCAAGGGAACCTCACCGGGCTTGAGCTTCTCTCCTTGCCGGACGTGCTTCGCCTTCGCTTTGCCACCCCAGATCATGATCTGGCCGAACCACGGCAGGTCCTTGTCTTTGCGAGAAGCCCAAGTGTCTTTATCCAGCGAGCCGAAATGACGGGCAATGTTCCCCTGCCAACCGTTCATACCTGCTTCATAGTCATCCTTCGTTCCAACAGAATACAGCTTACGACGATCGTAGTGGAAGTTGTAGTCATCCTTGCCACTATTGAAGGTAAAGTAGCCCGCCTTTCTCATCAGCTCGGGAATCGTCACCACTCCCTCGGGCAGATGAATGCGGGTGGTCTCAGGAACCACGCCTTTCGCAGTTCTACCGGACCGGTGCTGGTG
>NZ_JBATWY010000010.1:0-52064 GCF_049672945.1 Haloferula sp.
GAAACGAGGAAGGAGCGCGCTTCGGGGCCGGTGGCGCCGGGGTTGTAGAAACAGGTCGGGTGGAATTGGATGAACTCCATGTTGGCGACCTGGGCTCCGGCACGCCATGCCATCGCGACGCCATCGCCCGTGGAGGAGTCCGGATTGGTGGTGTAGAGGTAGACCTTTCCGCAGCCGCCGGTGGCGAGAATGATGCGGTCGGAGCGGAAGATCCTGACTTCTCCAGTTTCGCGCTCGAGGACGTAGGCACCGAGCACGCGGTCTTCGGTGACGACGCCGAGTTTGCCGGTGGTGATCAGATCGATGGCGAAGTGGTCTTCGAGGATCCTGAGGTTCGGGGTCTTTCGAGCGGTCTCGAGCAGGGAGGTCGCGATCTCGTGCCCGGTGGTATCCCGGGCATGAAGGATGCGTCGTTTGCTATGGCCGCCTTCCTTGCCGAGTTGAAAGCGGTCACCTTCCTTGTCAAAGTCCGAACCGTGGGCGACCAGATCATCGATGGTGGCCGTGCCTTCGCCGATGATGGTGCGGACGACCTCCTCATTGCAAAGTCCGGCGCCGGCATCGAGGGTGTCGGCGACATGGAGTTCGCAGGAATCTCCCGGATCGCGGAGGTTTTCGGGGAGGACCGAGGCGATGCCGCCCTGCGCCCAGGCGGTATTGGAGTCGAGCGCCTTGCCTTTGGTGATGACGGTGACCGTCCCGTGCTTGGCTGCGCGGATCGCAAAGGACAGGCCTGCGATGCCGGTGCCGAGGACGAGGAAGTCGGAGGTCATGGGGTGGAAGACAGGAAATCTAAATGGAGGCGCTCGAAAAGCCTAAAAGTCGGTGAGGTTCAATGCCATGGGACGGCGTGATTATCAATGAGGCGGACCTTGTCGTAGAAAACGGCGGTCGCAAGCAAAGAGGAGCGCTTGAGATCGGTGGCGGGTTCAAGGGTCTCGGCATCGACGAGTTGAAGGTAGTCGATGCGGTTGAGGGGGGACTCGATGGCGGCGCGGGCGGTGTCGAGGATCGACGCCGGGGTGAGCATTTTTGCGGCCGAGACCAATGCCCGGCGGATGCGGGGGGCGTCGGTGCGTTGCTCGGGGGTGAGGCGGGTGTTGCGCGAGGACATGGCCAGACCGTCGGATTCACGGATCGTCGGATGGGCGATGATTTCAACCGGGACATTCAAGTCGCGGACCATGCGGCGGATGATGGCGAGTTGCTGGTAGTCTTTTTCCCCGAAAACGGCGGCGCTGGGCTGGATGAGGTTGAAGAGCTTCAGCACGATGGTGCAGACGCCGTCGAAGTGGCCGGGCCGGGTGGCTCCGCAGAGCGTCTTTGAAAGGGAGTACTCGAGGACGGTGGTCGAGCGATCGGGGAAGAAAATCGAGTCGGCCTCCGGGGTGAAAACGAGGTCGACGCCCTCCGCGCGGCATTTTTCGAGATCGTCTTCAAGCGGGCGGGGATAGGCGGCGAGGTCGTCGGGGCGGTCGAATTGGATGGGATTGACGAAAATCGAGACGGCGACCTCTCCATTTGGTCCAGCGAAGGATCGGGCGCGGCGGATCAGTTCGAGGTGGCCTTCGTGCAGCGCGCCCATGGTGGGCACGAGGATGCGGGCTTGCTGCGGGCGGGCAGGAAATGTGGCGGGATCGGCGACAATTCGCATGGGCGCTAGGTTTCCGGGTGGGGAGGCCGACGGCAAGTGCGGAACCGACCGTTGACGGGGTCGGGTTTTCCGTTCACGGTTCCCTCGAAACCTAAGGAAGATCCCCAATTATTCATGACCATTATTCGTCGTTTTACCGCCCTGATCCTGGCCGTTGGCCTTGTCGGAACCGCCACCGCCCAAGATGGGAAGCTGAAGATCGCCACGATCGACATGCAGCAGCTCTTCAAGGAATACCACCGCACCAACG
Organism: Haloferula sp.; assembly: GCF_049672945.1. Taxonomy (NCBI): domain Bacteria; kingdom Pseudomonadati; phylum Verrucomicrobiota; class Verrucomicrobiia; order Verrucomicrobiales; family Verrucomicrobiaceae; genus Haloferula; species Haloferula sp. The sequence continues at coordinate 1,905 of NZ_JBATWY010000010.1, forward strand.
CCGCCCAGAAGCAGATCAACGTTGAGCGTGCTCGGATTCAGAAGGAGAACAACGAGCGTCTGGCCCGCATCCGCGAGCTGGATACCGAGCTTCAGAACATGCGCAAGCAGCTCGATGATCCATCGATTTCCGATTCGAAGAAGCAGACCGTCTATCGTGACTGGCAGATGAAGCAGAACGAAGGCATCGCGCTTGACCGCGAGCGTCGTGAGTTCCTGCAGCGCCGGAATCAGGCTCTCAACGAGAAGATGGTGCAGCGCATGAAGGGCATCCTTGAGGAAATCCGCAAACTGGGTGAAGAGCAGGCGAAGGCCGAAGACTATGACTATGTCTTCGACAAGTCCGGCCTCAGCACCTCGCAGGTTCCGTTTCTGCTCTACACGAAGGATGCGACCGACATCACCGCGACACTTTTGAAGACCCTCAACAAGGATGCCCCAACCGAAGTTGAGGTGACCGAGGAAGTTATTATTCCTGAGGGAGAAGCAGGCGAGTAAGTCGACCTTGATGGCTGTTGCCTTGACCCTTTCCGAGCTCGCCCGCTTGGTCGATGGAGACATCGTCCGGGGCGAGCTTTCTGCTGTCTACGACAACATCGCTTCGCTCGATGAGGCGGTGCGCGAAGATATTTCGTTTCTGGGTAACGAGAAATACTACAATCAGTTTTTGAAATCCAAGGCCGGGGTCGTGATGGTTCCCAAAGGTTTCGCTGATGGGTCCGAGGAGATGGCTTTGATTGCCGTTGAGAATCCTTCCTACGCCTTCGGTCTGGCGGTGAAGCATTTTACCAAGGCCCTTTCCTATTGTTTTCAGGCGGGGATTCACCCGAAGGCGGTGGTTGACCCTTCCGTGAAAGTGGACCCGGCGAAGGTCCGGATTCATGCCGGCGCGGTCGTGATGGCGGGAGCGCAGATCGGAGAGGGCTCGGAGATCGGGCCAAACGTCGTGATTGGTGAGCAGGTGGTGATCGGTCGTGACTGTCATCTGCATGCGAACGTTTCCATTCGCGAGCGTTGCGTTCTCGGAGATCGGGTGATTCTTCAGCCGGGTGCGGTGATCGGCTCGGATGGTTTCGGCTATGAGACCGTCAACGGCCGGCATGAGAAGATTGAGCAGATCGGGATTGTGGTGCTGGAGGACGACGTGGAGATCGGAGCCAACACGACGATTGATCGGGCCCGTTTCGGTCGGACGGTGATCGGCGAGGGCACCAAGGTGGATAATCTCGTTCAGATTGCGCACAATGTGCACATCGGAAAGCATAACTTCCTCGTTTCCCAAAGTGGGGTGGCTGGCAGTTCGAAGACGGGTGACTACGTCATTGTCGCCGCTCAGGCGGGAATCGCCGGGCATCTCACGGTTGGAGATCATGCGATGCTGGCGGGTCGATGTGGCGTGGCGGTCAGCTTGGATGGGGGGAAGAAGTATGGAGGCACTCCGGCCCAACCTTTGATGGTGCATCAGCGGCAGCAGGCCGCGCTCAGGAAGCTTCCGGAGTTGCTGAAGCGGGTGAAGGTTTTGGAAAAGGATCAGTAGATGAATCTGGAGGTGAAAATCCTGATGGAGAACTTTTCCGGAAACATGGAAGTCAAGGGTTTACCGCTCTGAGTGTAGAATGTCGGGAGCGGAGAATATTTCCGCTTCCTTTTTGTCGGCGCGGTAAATCCAGACGGGCCAAAGGATGGAGCCGATGATGACCAGCGGCCACAGCTGTGACGAACCCGATCATGAGTAGGAGTCGTGCCAATCCGAACCAAAACCGGCGGGTTCTTTGGATCCAGAATTTCGGGCGCTGGGTCCTCTCGATCGATGTTGGTGGAACTTTCTCGATCGGCAATGATTCAATGCCGCTGCGGATAGAAAGGGCGGTTGAAGGAAAGGCACCACCTGAAGGTGGAACTACAAACGCTTGTGTTCGGGCTCAGTTGGTGCGGCGCTCGCGCACGGCGGCGGCGAATTTTTCGAGGACCTTGATGGTGTCGTCCCATCCGATGCAGGCGTCGGTAACCGACTGGCCGTGGGTGAGCTTGCTGAGGTCGGGATTGAGCTTCTGATTTCCTTCGGTGAGGTTGGACTCGATCATCACGGCGGTCACGGAGCGGGATCCGTTCGAGATCTGATTGCAGAGGTTGGCGGCAACCAGCGGTTGGTTGCGGTAGTCCTTGAGCGAATTGCCATGCGAGCAGTCGACCATCACGTGGGGAGGAAGTCCCTGTTCCTCGAGGGAGACGACGACTTCGTCGACATCCTTGGCCTCGTAATTCGGTCCGGATTTTCCACCGCGAAGAATGATGTGGCAGGAGTCGTTGCCGGTGGTGGAGACGATGGCGGAGACGCCTTGTTTGGTGACGGAGAGAAAATGGTGGGGCCGCGAAGACGATTGGATGGCATCGAGGGCGATCTGGATCGAACCGCCGGTGCCATTTTTGAATCCGACGGGCATGGAAAGGCCGGAAGCGAGTTCGCGGTGGATCTGGCTTTCGGTGGTGCGGGCCCCGATGGCTCCCCAGGAGATCAGGTCGGCGATGTACTGGGGTGAGATGGTATCCAGGAATTCGGTGCCGGCAGGAATGCCGAGTTTGGCGAGATCGAGCAGCAGGCCGCGGGCGACGCGCAGGCCGTGGTTGATGTCGAACGAGCCGTCGAGGTTCGGATCGTTGATCAGGCCCTTCCAGCCGACGGTGGTGCGGGGTTTTTCAAAATAGACCCGCATGATGATCTGCAGTTCGCCACGATACTGTTCGATCAGCGGCTGGAGTTTTTTTCCGTACTCGATCGCTGCGGCGGGGTCGTGGATCGAGCACGGGCCGATGACGACGAGCAGACGGTCGTCCTTGCCTTTGAGAATGGCGTCGGCTTGTTCCCGTGAATTGGCAACCAGCTCCGAAACTTCCTCGGTGATGGGTTGGAAATAGTTCAGGACTGCCGGAGAAATCAGGGGATTCAGGCCGGAAATACGGAGGTCATCGGTGCGGTGCTGGGTCACGCGTGGGACGTTGCAAGCTGCGGGTGCGCACTGGCAAGGGGGAAAGTAGGATGAGGTGAGGTTGTTGGTGCTGCGGAGAGGTAAGGTGCTGCGGGCTTTGGGGAACAGGATTCAGGCAGTGGTCAGTCGCGTAAAAGGCTTCGCCTCACGCGATGGCTTTTGTATTTCCGACCCCTGAATCCTGACCCCTGTACCCCAAAGCCTGAACGATCCCCGATGTCTCAGCACTAGACGGACGGCATCCGAACGGGATACACAGCGGTGTGAAGAAGGAGCGGGTGGATGTGCTTTTGGTGTCGCGGGGTCTCTGCGAGACGCGGGAACAGGCGAAGAGGCTGGTGCTGGCGGGGGAGGTCCGGAGTGGCGATCGAATGATCGACAAACCGGCGACGAAGGTGCCGGAAGACATGCCGCTGGAAGTGAAGGAGAAGCCGAAGTTTGTGGGGCGAGGGGGACTGAAGATGGAGGGAGCACTGGATGCCTTCGGGATCTCTCCATCCGGTCTGATTTGTCTGGATATCGGAGCTTCGACGGGAGGATTCACCGATTGCCTGCTGCAACAGGGAGCCGAGCGGGTCCATGCGGTGGACGTGGGAACGAATCAGCTGGCATGGAAGATCCGGAGTGACTCCCGGGTGAAGGTCCGGGAGAAGTTCAACGCACGGCACATGGTCGAGTCGGACCTTGGAGAGAAGGTGGCGCTGATCGTGATCGATGTGTCCTTCATCTCGCTGACCAAGATTTTGCCTGCGGCTTTCGAAGTTCTTGAGGATGGGGGTTCGATCATTCCCTTGATCAAGCCCCAGTTCGAATTGCAGCGGGACGACATCGGAAAGGGCGGGATCGTCAGGGATCCCGAGCTCCATCAGCGGGCAGTGGAGAAAATCCGGAGCTTTGTGGTGGATGATCTGGGTCGGGAATGGAAGGGCTTGGTTGACTCGCCGATCACCGGCACCGATGGGAACCGCGAGTTCCTTGCATGGTTGGGATGATGTGGTTAGAAGTGAGCTTATGAAGGTCGGTATCATCGCCAATCCCCATAAAGCTGGGGCGAAAGCAGCGCTTGAGCGCCTCGGCGATGTTCTCCGGGCCGATGGACTGGAAGCCATTCTTTCCCGGGAAACGGCGGAGTTGGCGGGGGAAACCGGCGGCTTGTCGGATTCCGAGCTGGCGGAAGCAGCCGATGTCATCGCGGTGCTTGGCGGGGATGGAACCATGCTGAATGCGATGGCGAGGCTTGGTGGGACGGAGAAACCGATTGCCGGGATCAATATCGGGACGCTCGGTTTTCTGACCAGCTGCACGGATGGCGAGATTGACTCCTTTGGCGCCGCATTGAAGAGCGGCAACTACAGTACTAGCCGAAGAACCCTGATTTCAGCCCGGGTCATTCGTGAGGGGGAGGAGCCACGTGAGTTCATTGCCTTGAACGAAGCGGTGCTGGCTCGTGGTCAGACGGGACGTCTGGTCTCCCTGAGTGCTTCGGTGAATGGTGAGCTGCTGAACAATTATCGAGCCGACGGCCTGATCGTGGCGACGCCGACCGGGTCGACCGCGTACTCCCTCTCGGCGGGTGGCCCATTGATAAGCCCGTCTGCCGGGGTATTCGTGATCACCCCGATTTGTCCGCACACGCTGAGCCAGCGGTCCTTGATCGTGGACGATGAAGTGGTGATCGAGCTTTCGCCGGAGGATACTTCCGACGGGCCGATGCTGTTCACCGTCGACGGTCGCGATTGCATGGAGATTCTTGCCAAGGACCGAATTGAAGTCAGGAAGGCGGCCCAGAAGCTGAACCTCCTGAGGTTGGAGGATCGCTCATTCTATGCCGCTCTCCGGCAGAAGCTCAACTGGCGGGGTGGTTGAGGCTGTCGGTGAATGGGTTTGCCGGAGAAGCAGACATGCGCTGAACTGCGGGCATGCGCTATGAGCCGATTGATCCGCAGCTTTTCGTCCGGAATCGTGATCGTTTGAGGGCCTTGTTGAAGCCCAACAGCATCGTCGTCGTCAAAGCCAACGATATTTATCCGACCAACGCGGATGGGACGATGGCTTTCAAACAGCACGCTGATCTCTTCTATCTCAGCGGGGTCGATCAGGAAGAAACGGTGCTGGTGCTGATGCCGGATGCGGTCGATCCCAAGGAGCGGGAAATTCTCTTCGTCAAGGAAACGAGCGAGCACATCGCGATCTGGGAAGGGGAGAAGTTGTCCAAGGAGCAGGCGCGCAAGCAGACGGGGATCAAGCGCGTGGAGTGGACCAGCAGCTTCGAGGGCTGGCTTCACCGCCTGGTGCCCCAGGTGGATCACATCTATTTGCCGACCAACGAACACCTGCGTGCTTCGGTGGTGGTGGAGACGGCGAATGATCGCTTCATCAAGTGCTGCCAGTCACGTTATCCCCTTCATCACTACGAGCGGCTGGCCCCCCTGATGCATCAGTTGCGGATGACGAAGGATCCCGAGGAGATCAAGTTCATCCAGAAAGCTTGTGACATCACTGAAGCCGGTTTTCGAAGGACCTTGGGTTTCATCAAGCCGGGTGTCGGCGAATGGGAAATTGAAGCGGAACTGATGCACGAGTTCCTCCGCCGGAAGTCGCGTGGCTTTGCCTACAGTCCGATCATCGGCTCCGGGAAAAATGCCTGCGTGCTTCACTATTTGGAGAACGATTGCATCTGTCAGGATGGAGACATGTTGCTGATGGATGTGGCGGCCGAGTATGGTGGCTGGGCTTCCGACCTGACACGGACGGTGCCGGTCAACGGGCGCTTCACCGAACGTCAGCGGAACGTTTATGATTCCGTGCTGCGTGTTTTTCGTGGAGCGAATGAGATTCTCCGACCTGGGAACACCCCGCTGGAATATCAGAAGCAGGTCATCGAATTGATGGAGGCCGAGTTGGTGAATCTCGGGCTGATCAGTGCGAAAGAATCGCGGGAGCAGGGTGAGGACAAGGCCTTGGTGAAGAAGTATTTCATGCACGGCACCTCGCATCACATGGGGTTGGATGTCCACGATGTGGCGCCGCCGCACCAGCCTTTTGCCGAGGGGATGGTCTTCACCATCGAGCGCGGCATCTACATCCGTGAGGAAGGGCTTGGGGTTCGTTTGGAGAACGACGTCGTGATTGGACCTGATGGCAACGTCGACCTGATGGCGAACATCCCGATCGAAGCGGAAGAGATCGAGGAGTTGATGAATGCTTGATGGGACGGCACGCCCTCGTGCCGTAAAGTGAAGGCTTCGTCCGTCCCAGTTACGTTCTTTCCACCAAAGGAGCGGTCTTTCTACGAATACCAAAGAGCGCTCTGCCCATGCGGCACGGGGTTCCGCCTCCGATCAGCCCAAGACATCATCCATCGCATCGATGAGTTCCTGCATGGTGGCTTCGGTTTCGTTGCCCATGTTGGAGATGCGGAAGGTAAGGCCCTTGATTTTGCCGTATCCGCCGTTGATCAGGAAGTTGTGCTTTGTCTTGAGGTCCTTGATGAAGGTCGGGAGATCGAAGTCTTCCGGAGTGGCGAAGCAGGTCAGGGCTTTGGAACGACGACCTTCGGGAGCGAAGAGTTCGAAGCCGTGTTTGGCACCCCAGGCGTGGATCATTGCGTTGGTCTTGGCGTGGCGCGCGAAGCGGTTTTCCAGACCTTCTTTTTCGATCACACCAACCATGTATTGGAGTCCGAAAAGAATCGAGATCGATGGCGTGGACGGGGTGTTGTTCTTTTCGTCGTTCTTGGCGAACTCAAAGAAGTCAAAATAGTAGCCGCGGTTCGGGATGTCCTTGGCGCGGGCCAAAGCGGCTTCCGAGACAGCAAAGAGCGCGAGGCCTGGAGGGAGCGCGAAGGCTTTCTGGACTCCGGCAAGGATGACGTCGGCACCGATGGCATCCATGTTGATCGGCACGGTCGAGAGCGACGACACGGTGTCGACGATCAGCATGGTATCGGGAAAGGATTTCACCACCTTGGCGATACCCTCGAGGTCATTGAGCACTCCGGTCGAGGTTTCGGAATGGATGAAGGTCACGGTGTCAAATCCGCCTTCCTCAAGCTTCGCTTTCACGGCGGCCGGGTCGATGGCTTCACCCCACTCGACTTGAATCTTTTCCGCCTCGTAGCCCATCTTGTTGGCGACATCGAACCACTTGTCGGAGAAGGCGCCGCAGCAGAGGCAGAGGACCTTCTTTTGGACGAGGTTCTTCAGGGCGCCCTCCATCACGCCCCAGGCGGATGAAGTCGAAAGGAAGACCGGCCGTTCGGTGCCGAAAACCGTTTTAAGTCCCGGTTGGACGGAGGCGTAGAGTTCCTCGAAATCCTTGCCGCGGTGCCCAATCATGGTGTGGGACATGGCGGCGAAGGTTTCTGGCGAAACGTCAACCGGGCCGGGGGCGAAGAGTTTTGGTGAAGGCATGCGCGGGAGATAGGCGGGAATGGGGGAATTGGAAATGGGAAATTGGAGAATGAGGAAGGTTTGAGAGGGATTCAGGCCGCAGCGGCGAATCGGGCCGATCATTCCCCGGGCTGAGGAATCACGGTGCTTATTCACGCCGGGGAGGCGCTCGACCGGGCGTGCACCAATTTTCCCTGACAGGTGCGGTATTCTCCGCCTGTATTGATTCAATTCCCAAAGCTCACTGTGTCCCGAAAAATCCCCGCTATTGTTCAAGGCAGTCTCGCCATCACTTGGATGAGTGCGTCGATGGGTTTTGCGGCGACTGAAGCGGCGGATCTTCCGGCGCTTCTCGATGAGTACTGCATCGACTGCCATGACGGTGGTCTCAAGCGAGGTGGCTTGGATCTCGAGGCGATTGCCGAGGATGGGCTCGGCGATCATACGGAGATCTGGGAAAAGGTGATTCGACGGATGGGTGCCCGGCAAATGCCTCCTCCGGATGAGTTTCGGCCAGATGAGGAAACCTACAACGCCTCGCTGGCCGCGCTGACGGATTACTTTGACACCCGTGCTGCCGAATCTCCTGATCCGGGTCATGTGGATGCGATCCGTCGATTGACCCGGACCGAATATCAGCATGCGATTCGTGATCTCTTGGCCGTCGAGGTCGATATCAGCGAGATGCTGCCGAAAGACGAATCGAGCCATGGTTTCGACAATATCACGGTTGGGAGTCTCTCGCCCACGCTGCTCAATCGCTACATCAGCGCGGCACAAAAGATCAGCCGCATCGCGGTGGGTGGCGATCAGGGCTCGCCTCAGATTCGAGTGGTTCGCGTGCCGGCCGATCGAACTCAGGACGAGCACCTTGAAGGCCTGCCGTTTGGCACCCGGGGTGGTGTGGTGATTGATCACACTTTTCCGGTGACGGGTGAATATGAGATTGATGTCCGCTTGGCGAGGGATCGAAACGAAAGCGTGGAAGGGCTCCGTGAGCCTCATCAAATCGAAGTTCTGATCGGTGACGAGAAGATGGCGGAGTTCACCGTCAAGCCGCCGAAGGGTCCGAAGGGATCCGCGATGGTGGATGCGAATCTCAAGCAGCGGATTCGAGTGCCAGGAGGGCCTCAGAAGTTGGGTGTCACCTTTGTCCAGAAGTCATCGTCGCTGCTTGAGATCAAGCGCAAGCCCTACGAAGCGCAGTATAACATGCACCGGCATCCGCGTCAGGCTCCGGCAATTTTTCAGGTTTCGATTTCGGGGCCTTTCGAGAACTCAACGATCGGTGAGGAGAAGAGCACGCCGAGTCGGAAAAGGATCTTCACGAGGATACCGGAAAACGAGGCGGATGAAGTCGCCTGCGCGGAGGAAATCCTGAGTGGTTTGATGCGCAGGGCCTATCGCCGGCCGGTTGGTGAGGAGGATCTGGCCGGGCCGATGCGCTTCTTTGAAGAGGTGAGCGCCGAAGATGGCTTCGAGTCGGGGATTGAGGCGGCCTTGAGTTCAATTTTAGTGAGTCCGCGATTCCTCTTCCGTATTGAGGAGGACCCGGCGGAGGTCGAGCCCGGCGGTGTCTATCGGCTGGACGACGTCACACTGGCATCGCGGCTCTCATTCTTTTTGTGGAGCAGTCTGCCTGACGAGACCCTGCTGCAGGCGGCGGAGAAGGGTGAGCTATCCGATCCGAGGAAACTTGAGCAACAGGTTCGCCGAATGCTGGCGGATCCGAAGGCGGAGTCCTTGGTGACCAACTTTGCCAATCAGTGGCTTCATCTTCGAAACCTGGATTCGGTTTCTCCGGACCTGCGACTGTTTCCCGACTTTGATGACAACTTGAGGCAGGCGTTCAAGAAGGAGACGGAGCTTTTTTTCAAGAGCATCCTCGATGAGGACCGGAGCGTGCTGGATCTGCTGAAAGCGGACTACACCTTTCTCAACGAGCGTCTCGCAAAGCACTACGAGATCCCTGGTATTTATGGAAATCGATTTCGTCGGGTATCGCTCGGCGAGGATCGGCAAAGGGGTGGTTTGCTGAGGCATGGCAGCATTCTTGCCGTGACCTCCTATGCCAATCGTACTTCGCCGGTGATCCGGGGGAACTGGATTCTTGAAAATGTCCTCGGGACGCCGACACCGCCACCGCCGCCGAATACTCCGACACTCGATGAAGTTGTGATTTCCGAGAGTCTTCCGATGCGTGAGCGCTTGGCTGCCCACCGTGAGGACAAGAGCTGTGCCGCCTGCCATGTGTTGATGGATCCTCCGGGTTTCTCGCTTGAAAACTACGATGCCATCGGGCGCTGGAGATCGCGTGAGGGCGATCTGCCGGTCGATGCTTCCGGCGGCTTGCCGGATGGGACCAAGTCCGTGGGCGTGGAGGGGCTGGAAGACGGTCTCTTGGAGAGCCCTGAGCTTTTTGCTCGGACAGTGGCTGAAAAACTCCTAACCTACGGGGTTGGTCGAGGTATCGAGCATCGGGATGCTCCTGCCGTTCGGTCCATCGTGAGGGAGGCCGCGGTCTCCAACTACAAGCTCTCAGACATCATCATCGGGGTCGTCAAAAGCGTCCCCTTCACCATGAGAAAAAAGCCATGATCCTATCCAGAAAATCCCTTCACCGCCGCACCTTCCTCCGAGGCATGGGGGCGACCATCGGTCTGCCCTTGCTTGATGCGATGATTCCTGCAGCGACGGCATCGACGCTGACCGTGGCGAAGCCGGTGAAGCGGCTTGGCTTTGTGTTCATGCCAATGGGTTGCGACATCACGCGCTGGACGCCTGAAGGGGGTGACAAGCTTGGTCAGTTGTCGCCGATCCTGAGTTCATTGGACTCGGTCAAGGATCAGATCTCGGTGATTTCGAATCTGGAGCTGCAACCGGCCTATCCGGGAACGCATGCAACCTCGAATGCCGCTTTCCTCAGTGCAGCCCGGGCACGACGAACCGAGAGCTCGGACTACTTTCTCGGGACGACGGTGGATCAAATCGCCGCCCAGCATATCGGAGGCGCGACCCAGTTGCCGTCCTTGGAGATGTCGATGGATTTGATGCAGACCGTGGGTCAGTGCGACAACGGTTATGCCTGTGTCTATCAGAACAACCTTTCGTGGTCCTCGCCTACCACGCCACTTCCTGCGGAGGCTCATCCGCGCTTGGTGTTTGAGAGCCTTTTTGGCGAAGGAGCCACACCTGAGGAACGGCAGGCAACCTTGAAGCGTCGGGCGAGCCTGCTTGACTGGGTGGGTGATGATCTGGCGAGCCTGAAGCGTGAACTCGGCGCAGCCGATCGGGGTCGGGTGGATGACTATCTGGAGGCGGTTCGAGAAGTGGAGCGCCGGATTCAGAAGGCGGAGTCGGATGCCAAGGACAACCCCCTGCCGGATCTCGACCGTCCAGAAGGAGTGCCGGCCTCGTATGCGGACCACGCGCGGCTGATGTTTGAGCTGCAGATTCTGGCTTTCCAGGGAGACATCACCCGGGTCACGACCTTCCAGTTGGCTCGTGAAACCAGCAATCGGACCTACCCGGAGACAGGCGTTACCGATCCTCACCATCCGCTGACCCATCACGGAAATGATCCGGACAAAATTGCCCGCATGGCGAAGATCAATGCCTTCCATGTGTCGCTCTTCGCCGAGTTCCTGGAGAAAATGAAAGGCACCAGGGATGGGGATGGGTCCCTGCTTGATCACTCCTTGTTTCTCTACGGCAGTGGCATGGGGAATCCGAATGTGCACGATCACAACAACCTGCCGGTGGTCGTTGCCGGCGGTGCGGCGGGAGGGATGAAGGGCGGTCGACACATTCGCTACGACAAGCCGCAGCCGCTTGCGAACCTTCACCTGACCCTGCTCGAAAAGGCGGGCGTGGATCTGGATTCGTTCGGAGACAGCAATGGCACGATCGACGAGTTGAGTCTGCCACTTGGGATTTGATTTTTGACCGCAGATGAACGGGGATGGACGCAGATTTTTGAAACAACGAAGAACGCGAAATGACGCGAAATATTTGAGGGCACTGCCGGGTCCTTTTGGTGCGAGACATGCTTCCTTTAAATTTCGTCAATTCCGCGTCGTTTCGTTGTTGATATTGGCGGCTTGTTCGTTGGCATTCGCGGGTGATCTGGACCAGTTGTTAGAGGCTGCGCATCGGGATGATTCGGAGGCGGTGAAGGCCCTGTTGGTGAATGGGGATTTGGCCACGCAGGCGAATCGCCATGGGGTGACGGCGCTTTCGCTGGCTTGCCGGAATGGGAATGCGGAACTCGTGCTCTTGTTGCTCGATGCAGGCGCGGATGCGAACAGCTCGCTTGCTGGTGGTGAGACCTGTTTGATGACGGCTTCCCGGACGGGAGACGTGGCTTGTGTGGAAGCGCTGATTTCCAAGGGCGCGACGGTGGATGCGAAGGAGCGTCGGGGTCAGACGGCGCTGATGTGGGCAGCGGCGGAAGGTCACGAGGAAGTGGTGAGATGCTTGCTCAAGCATGGTGCCGATGGGCAGGCGAAGCTTGATTCAGGTTTTACGCCGCTCCTTTTCGCGGTGAGGCAGGGGCATATCAGTGCGGTGAAGGTTTTGCTGGAGGCGGGGGCGGAGGTGAATGAGGTGGCGCGACCGAAGAAGCCGAATGGAAAGTCGATGAGGCCGGGCACGTCTGCGCTGATGCTGGCGGTGGAGAACGGGCATTTCGAGTTGGCGCTTGAGCTGGTGGCGGCGGGTGCGGATCCCAACGACCAGCGTTCTGGATTCACGCCGCTACATGCCATGACCTGGGTGCGGAAGAGTGTTCGAGGCGATGGTGATAACGGCGTGCCGCCGCCGGATGGATCGGGAAACGTGACGAGTCTGGAATTTGTTCGAAAGCTGGTGGAAGCGGGGGCTGATGTGAATCGACGGCTTGAGCAGGGTCGGGGGAACGCGGAGTCGATGAATCCAAGGGGTGCCACTCCATTTTTCATGGCTGCGGAAACCTGCGATCTTCCCTTCCTGAAATTGCTGGTGGAGCTCGGGGCTGATCCGGCGATTCCGAATGCCGATCAAACACCTCCGATTCTGATGACCTGTGGAATTGGGGTGAATGCGCCCGGCGAGGAGGCGGGGACGGAGGATGACGCCATTGCGACGCTGCTTTACCTTCTGGAGCTTGGGGCGGACATCAATGCGACGGATGCCAACGGGGAAACCGTGATGCACGGAGCGGCTTACAAGGCCTCACTCAAGTTGGTGGCCTTGCTCGATGAAAAGGGGGCGGACATTGAGGTTTGGAACCGGGAGAACCGCTATGGTCGCACGCCGTTGACCATCGCGCGCGGTTACCGTCGCGGCAACTTCCGCCCGATCGCCGAGATGATGGATGCGGTCGAGGCTATGATGAGGAAAAATGGCGCCGAGGTTCCCCCGAGAGGTCCCGTTACTCCGGATACGAAGAAGCGTGGGTATGGGAAGTGACCCTGTTAGATGGCGAGCTTAATCCGGAAACACGATGGCGCGGCTGCCGTCGATGATGGTGCGGTCGTTGACGTGGTAGCGGATGCCACGGGCAAGGGCGGCTCGTTCGCAATCACGGCCGAGTCGGGCGAGATCGTTGGGGGTGTGGAAATGCTGCACGCGGTCGACCTCTTGTTCAATGATCGGGCCTGCATCGAGATCGGCGGTGACGTAGTGGCAGGTGGCACCGATCAGTTTCACGCCACGCTCGTAGGCCTGACGATACGGGTTGGCACCAATGAAGGCGGGGAGGAAGCTGTGGTGGATGTTGATGATGCGTCCCTGATAGGCGCGGCAGAAGTCATCGGGAAGGATCTGCATGAAGCGAGCCAGAACCACCAACTCGACGTCTTCGGCCTGGAGGTGCTGCTGGATTTCGGCAAAGCCTGCTGTCTTTCTTTCGCCGTCCATCTCGATCTGATGAAAGGGGATCTTGGCGTGATCGGCGATCGCTTTGCAGGTATCGCGGTTACCGATGATCGAGGTGATCTCAACGGGGAGTTCGCCGAGTTCGGTGCGCCAGAGGATTTCCTGCAGGCAGTGATCGGTTTTGGTGACCAGCACGGCGGTGCGCATCTTGTAGGGCAGGCGGCGGAAGTGCCACTGGGCTTGGAGGGCACGGCCGAGGGTGCCAAAGCCGTCGATGAAATCCTGCACTTCGACGGTGAGTCCGCCGGTTTCGATTTCGAGGCGGGAGAAGAAGCGGCCAGCGAGCTTGTCGGTGAACTGGGCGAATTCGACGAGATTGCCCGAGTAAGAGGCGACGTAGCCGGAAATCTTCGAGACGATGCCGGGTTGGTCCGGGCAGGAAAGTTTGAGGATCAGTCCGGGGCGAGCCATGGGGACGGGATTGAGGCGGATGATTTGGTCCGACGCAATCCCAGAGCGTGACTCACGGGGCGGGATATTCCGGATTCGAGATCGCGAGCGGCTGATGGTCGGAGCTTTTCTCCTTTGCTACGGGAGTAGCTGTTTCGACGGCTTCGGTGATCTGCGAACGGCGAAGCGCCTCGTTTGAGACCATTTCGATCACGGTGCCGGATCCGAGGACGGCGAGGAGGGCGACGCCCATGCCGAGAACCCACCAGCGGTCACTGTTGTGGCGCTTTCTCCAGCCCTTGCTGGCTTCGACCCGGGTAATCGTGGGAGCGACGTGAGTGGGCTCCGCGAGAGCGGGGTGCGGTCCGTTGGATTCCAGAACCATGGAAGCCTCATCCGCGTAGGCTTCGTCCGAGGAAAGCGCCACAAATGGGCAGGCTTGCGGCTTCACAAAGGGGCATGCCACCGGGGTGACCAGATCATTCCGTCCCGCAAAGCCTTCATCGATCGGAACCTGGGTCGTCACGAGGGGAGAGACTGACAGCGGCCCCGCGAGAATTTCACGGATCGTGTCTTCGCATACGAAGCCTTCGATCTCGATCCGTGGCTTCTTCTCCGAGTCGTGTGACGCAGGAAGCACCGGGAAGGGGCTGATGTTGTCGGGGATGATCATGGCGAGATAGATTGGTAGCATTATCTGCACGTCACACCGGAAGCGGTCAACCGTGAATTTCTCTAAAATAAAATATCAAGTTATCTAAACTATTAATAATGAATCGTCTGAGAAAAGACCTGACCTTGGTTTCGGCCTCGTGCTTGATGGCTCCATGAACGAGTCGGTAGTTATGACGGTGCTTGCATCAGACCGTACGGGAATCGTGAAACAGCTATCGGAGACGATTGCGGATCACGGCGGAAATTGGCTTGAAAGTCGGATGGCTCGCTTGGCGGGCCAGTTCGCCGGGATCTTGAGAATCGAGTGTGACGCCGCCAAGATGATGGGCCTGGTGCAGGCGCTTGAAGCCCTTTCAGAGGAGGGTATCTCGATTCAAGTGAAGCGCGAGGCGGTGGCCGAGATTCCGAAGCAGGCGATGCTCACGCTGGATGTGGTGGGGAACGATCGACCGGGCATTGTCAAAGCGCTGTCGGCGGCGATTGCTGAAGCAGGGGCCAACGTTGAGGAACTTCACACCGCGCTGGAAAGTGCGCCGATGGCTGGTCATCCGCTATTTCACGCGGTCGGGGTGGTTTCCTTGCCCCAAATGCTTTCAATGGAAGCCTTGGTCGAATCGATTGAGTCGCTCGGTGAAGATCTTGCCGTCACGGTTGAGCGGAGTGATCCGAACTAGCGGTTTTTTGATGGCCTGCGAAGAAGGTCGAAGCCGGTGCCGCAGTACATGCAGCGGAAACGGTGGGTCATCAGCAGGCTGATTTGTGCGGTCGTGCCGTAGTTCAGGGGGAAGGCGCGATAGGCCTTTTTGTGTTTGGCTGCCTGCGTGTCGAGAAGAGGGGTGCCTTTGCACAGTGGGCACTTGGCGGATGAGCGGCGGAAAAAGCCGAAGAGCCAGCTAATCGCGACGGCGATCACGGCGGCGATGAAGGCGTAGGTGACCTTCTTCTGTCCTTCCTGAACGAGGATGAAGCCCAAGGTGATGGCGGTGATCAGCGCCAGATAGTGGATCATCGCGATGAATCCGGCTGCCAAGAAAGGTCGCTTGTGAGGAAGCGAACGGTAGCCATCGGCGGATTGCTTGCGATACATCGTCGGGTCGGGCGGCGAAAAAAGATTCGTTGTCGAACCGGGAGGGATCGACTTCGTTGGAAGCACGCTTGATCGCGAGCTTACTGTCAATTCATCAATTCCCGTCGTTTGAGGACGAAAAAAAACCCTCGCTTGATGAAAGCGAGGGCCTTGAAAAAATCAACTCGAACTCCTGCCTTAGCTCTTGGAATCTTCTTCGGTGTTAGCCTTTTCGATGACTTCCACCTTTACCTTGGTGATGCCGTTGCTGAAGAATTTGAGTCGCTTGGCGACGCCTTCGGTCACATCGATGATCCGACCGGGGGTGTAGGGGCCGCGGTCATTGATCTTCACGATCTCCGACTTGCCATTGTTGAGATTGGTTACGCGAACCTTGGTGCCCATCGGCAGGGTCTTGTGCGCGGCGGTGGGGGCGTAGTTGCAAAGCGTTTCACCGCTGGCGGTGTGGGTCCCGCCATTGCAGCGGATGCCATACCAGGAAGCCTGGCCCTTCTGCACGGATTTCACGTTCCAGGTGGATTGGGTGGCGATGGGCTCCTTTTTCTGATTCGCCTGAGTGGCGCATGAAGTGAAGAGGAGGGCTCCGGCAAATGCCAGGGCCGCGGATTGGATTGTCCGGGTCATGGTTTGTTCTGAGTGGTTTACGCCGACGTTCGGCAGCGCTCCGATAAGACCGTTCGCGGGAGGTGACAAGGCAAAATGCCGACTGAGGAAAATGACGATTTTCCCGTGGAATCAATGGTTTTCTCAGGTTTAGTTAGGATTCATTAAGTTTTTTATCGTCAGATTGGCAAAGCTTCTGGTAGTTGGTCTCCAATGATGGAGACGTGGATTTCCTCCTGTTGCGATCGGTTTACTCGGTCGGACTTCGCCTTTCTCGCTTCAATTCTCTCACCCGGAGACCAGGATCGGCACCTTTGGACGCTCTGGGAAGACCCCCAGGCGATTCGTGAGATGCTCGATCTCAAAGAGGTTTTTCGGGGGGTGATTGATTCACCCGGCGCGGTATGCGTGTCACCGATCTTTTATTTCTACGTGCTCGTCCGGCACTCGTTCCTTGAAGCAGGAATCGAGGATGTGGCAATTGCCGACTTTGTTTCCAGTGTGATGGCGGAGCGGGTGGGTGCTGAGCCGGACGATGTCTTGAAAGGTGTCCCATCGGGAGTGACCCATGCGGCTGACTTCATTTCGATTCTTGAGTCGGCACGCGGACGTCTTCGTTTCCATCTTCAGGTGGCGGCAGGCAACCAGTTCCTCGTGCTGACCGGATTGTTTCCCGGATTCATTAAACGTCGATGCGAACGTCGTGGCGCACCGGGAATCGAGTTTTACGAAAACTTCGCACGGCAGGCCTATCGAGAAGCGGCCGACAACCCGAACATTCCACGCCATGCTCCGAGGCAGCTCTTCGGAGACCTATCGGAAATCCTGCCTCAAGCGCGGCTGACTCTGAATCGCGTGGCCGAGGAGTTGGTTTTTCTTGGCGACTAGGTCTTTGGCATGTCGGATCAGCGGCATGGAAGTCCGTGCGCTCGACAAACAAACGCCGTTCACCACCAAGGACGGTTCGACGATTCGCAGCATTCTTGATCTGGCGAATGCTCCGGTTGAGAAACAGAGTCTCGCGGAAGCGACAATTCGATCGGGTGGTAAAACCGAGCGGCACTGGCACAAGGACAGTGAGGAGTTCTATTTCATCCTCGAGGGCGCAGGCACGATGGAGATTGATGGGGAGACTCGTGAGGTTGGAGTCGGCGATGCGATTCTCATCCCGGCTGGCACGTGGCACCAGATGGTCGCCAAGGAAGATCTTCGTTTCCTCTGTTGCTGTGCCCCGCCTTATCGGCACGAGGATACTTTCTTCGAGTGAGTGGAGCTAAGTAGCGGCGAGCACCAGACCCGGTGGAAGTGATTCGCCAAAGAGACCGGCGTGATCTGTGGCCTCCATGGCGAGGTAGCTACGGACCTTGTCGGCTTTCACGGCGGCGACCCCGGACTTCTCCAGCTGATCGGCGATTTGATGGCGAATGGCTTTGGGAAGGTCGCGTGCCGGGTCATCGACAACTCTGGCTGCGCGGAGGAAGAGGTTCTGGATCTCGAGGAGTTCGGGGCTTGTCCAATCGAGGTCACGAAATTTTTCATAGGCTTCGGTTACCTGCTCGGGGGGAAGCACGGTGGACGGTCCGGCGTAGAGTGGGGCGCGGTTGAGCAGGAGGCCGAGGGCGACAAGCCAGGGCGCGCAGTATTGCCTGGTCTGGGCCAACTCGACGACGCGGGACGTGAAATCGGTCGCGAGTCCGGCTTTCAGAGAGACCTCGAGGTGCTCGAAGGCGCCGGCGAGTCGGATGAGTTCGGCCGAGGCCTTCCTGCCGGAGAGTTTCTCGAGATCCGGGGCCAGAATGCCTTGTTGGCGGTCGTGATCGAGCCCGCCGGCGACGCGCCGCCAGGTCACCCACTGCTGCACAGCCGTGCGTTTGCCCGGGTGAGCCGGGCCGTTGGCGCGGAGCTGCCAGAGTTGATCCATGTGGGTGGGGTCGCCATCGAAACCGAACCCGGGCCTCAGGAGGTAGCCCGCGACGATCAGCCAGGCTTCCTCGTGATCTGGCGACTGGCTGCAGAACTCCGAGCAGTCATGAAGTGCCGGCCACAGGCTTCGCAGCAGAAGTCCGTTCCATTCATGTTTGGGCTGCCCGAGAGCCTCCTCGAGTTTCTTGAGGAGATTGTTGGCGGTGAGCTTCTGTTTCTTGGATGAGCTACTACGGAAGTAGTGGCCGATGAGATCGGAGGCGGCTTTGAGGGTTTCATCATCGACGCCCGAGTCCATCGTGCTCGTATCGATCGATGGAGTTTCGTCGTGTGGGCGGAGGTTGAATTCCAGTGGCCATGACGCCACGATCTCGGGGTCGGCGCTGACCAGCAGCACGTTCAGCAGGCCGACTTCATTGAGGCTGGCTGTGATATGGACGGGCAGGCTGTCGATGGAGGCACCGGGCAATCGGGCGGTGGTCTGCAGCGGCGGAAGCGGATGAAAGCTGCGAGGGTCCCATGCGACGATGGCACCGGCGCGGGTCCTGGCGTGGCGTGTGGTGGAAAATGACTGGAACTTGACCGGGCGACCGAGGATCAGGGTGAGGTCGGGGAGGGAGACTTCGGATACTTCTTCAGGCTCGGCCCCGTGGGGGAGGATGCAGACGAGTTGGCGGGCGCTGTCTTTGGCGGCGACTTCGAGATACACGGCGCGGGCTGATCCGGCTTCGATACGCTGGAGCTTCTGACGCGTGATCGACCCGAAGCGGGCGGCGCCGCGGGCAACGGCGAGGGTGGGCTCGGGGTTCTGAAGGTTGAGGGGAGCTTGGCCGTCCTGCCAGCTGGCAATCTGATCGATGAGGCGCTGCTGCAGGAGCTCTGGATGAAGGGTGCCTCCGTTGAACAGCATCGCGTCGACCCTCGGTCTTCCTTGGAGGAACTCGGCGAGGTAGCGGGTGACGGCGCTGTCGGTGGCGTAGGGCAGGGCGACCTCCCGGAGACCGGCTTCGTCGCGGTCGGGTTCGGCGTCGGCGGCACAGTGAGGGAAGAAACCGTCGATCAGGATCGTGAGGATGTCTTCACGCTGGATTTTTGCGGTGAGCGTGCCGCCGAACAGGCCGGAGCCTCGACCGGGAATGGAAACGGTGAAGTCTTCCCCGGCAACATCGCCGAGGCAGGCTTCCTTGATCTCCCGGCAGCGGGCGACGAGGTAGCTCCACTGGATCGGCGCCAGTTCGGTGCCGGCGGGAAGCGCTTGCTGGACGCGGTGGGCGATGGCGAGGTCGATGTTGTCCCCACCTAACAGCAGATGATCGCTGACCGCCACTCGTCGGATGCGTGGCAGCGGCGAAGCTTTTGAGATTTCGAAAAGACTGAAGTCAGAGGTGCCGCCGCCAATGTCGATGACGACGAGGTGGGTGGGGCGATCGCTTAGAAGGGAATCCGCATTCTCGTGCTGTTCGAGCCAGCGGTAGAAGGCGGCCTGGGGTTCCTCGATCAGGCGGACGTCGTCGGGGAATCCTGCCTGTTTGGCCGCCTCGAGGGTGAGCTTTTGAGCAACGGGGTCAAAGGAGGCCGGAACGGTGATGGTAACTGCCTGCTGGTTGAACGGGTCGGAGGGGAAGCGGGCATTCCAGCTTGTTAGAAGATACTGGAGCAGGATCGCCGAAGCCTCGATCGGCGAGAGGTGCTCGCTGCGCGTGAGTGAGTCCGAGTGCCACGGGAGGAAGGGCTTGCTGCGATCGAGGACGTGGTGGCCCAGCCAGGATTTCGCCGAGTGAATGACCCGGCCCGGGACTTCGGCGGACTGCTTTCTGGCGAAGCGCCCGGCGACCCACGCGGCCTCTCCTCCAAGCGAAGGGGCTTCGGCAGCGGTCGGGAGGTAGAGAAAGGATGGCAGCGTCTCGGACTCGACTCGGGAGTTGGGTCCTTCCCATTGGGGAATTGGGAGAATCCGGGTGCCACCTCCTTCGATGGGCTCGTAGGCCAGGGCACAGTTGGTCGTGCCGAGGTCGATGCCGATGCTGTATTTTGAGGGAGCCATGGTGGCGCTACTCGGTGCGCACCTCGAACTCGACCTTCCAGCGATGATCGGATGCGGTGTGTTTCATCCACAGTTCGAGCTGGCCGACTTCGGTGATCAGGGGGTTGATTCGGACGGGGACCGCCTGGCCTTCGGGGAAACCTTCGATGGCGGGCAGGGTGACTTCGAGTTTGCTGGTTTCCTCAAGATCCTTCTCGGCATTGGGAATGATCTGACCGGGGGTGTCACCACTGCGAACTTCCGAGGCGAAGAAA
This sequence comes from Haloferula sp., assembly GCF_049672945.1. NCBI lineage: Bacteria > Pseudomonadati > Verrucomicrobiota > Verrucomicrobiia > Verrucomicrobiales > Verrucomicrobiaceae > Haloferula > Haloferula sp. Next base: position 22,174 of record NZ_JBATWY010000010.1, read on the forward strand.
CGGAAGGTGGCGGGCCGCCCAATCGTCAGGCCGAACTCCTGGCCATCGATGATGAATTCGCTACCTTCCTCCATGCCTTGGGGGACGACGCAGAGTGCTTTGATCGGCGGTTTGAATCCAGGTACGGCAGGTCTCGTAGATTGCAGACCGATGTAGTAGGATCGGGCGGTGCCGGCCTTGATGCGGAGGCCCTGACCCGTGGCACGGTTGCGGCCGTAGACGGCGGCTCCCTTGGCCACGGCGAGATCGGGCTGGAATCCGGCCAGTTCGCGGGGTGCTTCGCCATCGGTCCATTGTGTGAGGAGCTCGATGACCCGTTGGCGGATCGGTTCCGCATTGAAGACGCCGCCATTGAAGAGGACGGCAGTGGGTCGCAGGCATTCACCCACGAGAGCTTCGGGTTTGGTCAGGGCGGTGAGCGCTTCACTGGCCTTGACGTTCATCAGGCTGCGGCTGAGGAAGCGGGCGAGGTGCTTGCTGACCACCGGGTCCGCCGCGTAGGGGAGGCCGAATTCCTGAAGGCCGTCGGTCGAGGAATCCTCGGGCAGCTCGGTGATCGAAGTGAGCGGAAAGAATCCATCCAGGACCACCGCTTCAAGGGTGCTGCGGTCGAGCTTGGTGGAAACGGTCTGCGCGAAGAGCCCTGAGCCGCGCGACGGGACGGCAATCGGCACTTCGCTGAGCGAGTGGTCGTTGAAGAGTTGGAGCTTCGCCCGGCTGGCGGCGTGGATCAGGGCGAGGAACTGCCAGTCGTCGAGGGACTTGCCGCTTTCCTCAATCTGCGCCTGAAGCGTGTAGGCGAGGGCGAGGTCCATGTTGTCGCCACCTAACAGCAGGTGCTCGCCGACGCTGATGCGTTCGAGTTCGAGCGAACCGTCCTGACCGGTGATCGCAATCAGGCTGAAATCGGCGGTTCCTCCGCCGACGTCGCAGACCAGCACGATATCGCCGGTGCCGACCTGCTTCCGCCAATCGCTGTCGCTTTGGGCGGTCCATGCGTAGAAGGCGGCCTGGGGTTCCTCCAAGAGCACGACTTCTCCGAAGCCGGCGGCCTCCGCGGCTTCGGTGGTAAGGGTGCGTGCGACTTCGTCGAACGAGGCCGGCACGGTGATCACGACCTGGCCGGAGCCGAGGTCCCAGTGGCGGCCTTCCGCCCGCTCGGCCTCGAGGAAACCTTCGCGCAGGTGTTCGAGATAGAGGCGTGAGCAATCGAAGGCAGAGAACTTGGCCTCGGTGATGTCCGAGTTCCACGGCAGGACCGGCTTCTTTGGATCGGTGTGGAAGTTCGATAGCCAGGATTTCGCCGAAGTGACGAGTCGGTCGGGGACCAAGGCTCCATGGTCCTTGGCGAATTGGCCGACGATGGCGGTTTCGTTTGCTTTCGACCATGGCAAGCGAAGCGAATCGCCGGGGAACTCATCGGGATGGGGAATGTAGAGGGCCGAAGGGAGCGTGGGTTTCTCGCCGACCTGATTGGGGCCGATGATCTGGGTGACTTCGACGATGGAGCTGCGTCCGCTTTCGAAGTCCTCGATGGCGGCGGCGCTGTTGCTGGTGCCGAGGTCGATCCCGAGGCTGAATGAGCTGCTCATTTCAATTCCACTTCGGCGGGTGCGATGGCGGGCAGGTGATCTTCGTTGGACTTGAGGATCCGGGGCAGTTTGACGCCTGTCGTTTTCCAGCCCTTGTGAACGAGCGTGCCGGTGAAGGGTGCTTCGCCGCTGATTTTGCCTAACAGGCGAAATTGATCCGCTGGGTATCCAGCGGGAACGGTAAAGGAAGCGCCTTCAGATCCTTCGGCGACCGGGGTGATGTCGAAGTGTTCGTTGAGCACCGCCTTGCAACCCTGATGGACGACCCGCGAGGCGGCGGCGACCTGGGCATCATCGAAGGGCGTAATGTCCTCCATGAGGAAGTCGACGAAGCGTCCTTTCTCCTGGAGCAGGCCGAAGAAGGCGATGACTTCTGCCTCGGCTTGGTTGGCGGGCGGTGCCGGAGGGGGTGCGGCGGCGGGTGGCGCTGTCGGGGTGGCGGGTGAGGCTGATTTTCCGCCGCTGGCGATGGCGAGACCGAGGGTCAGCACGGCGAGGCCGGTGGCGGATGCTCCGAGTGGCATGGCGTGCTCGTGGAGGGCGGGGACCATGAGAAGTCCGTTGAGCACCACGACGAGGAGGGAACTGGTGATGAGAAATGGTTTCACGGTTGGTGAAGAGGGGTGATTTCAGCCCCGGAAGCGGGGCTGTTGGGGTCGGGCAATGAAACGGAAAGGTCCGGATCGCAAGTGAGAAAAAGCAGCAATCCGGCCAATGACGCTGGGAAGCCACTCGGCTAGCGGCGGTGGAGCTTCAGCAGGCGCTTGGATTCTTCCAAAAGAAAGTCGAGATCCATGAAGGGCTCGGCGCCGATATCGGACCAGAGGAGCTTGCGGTCCGGGCTGATCAGGAAGGTGCCGTGAAGGGCTTGTTTTTCGAATTCATCATAAGCGCCATAAGCGCGAAAGGTGTCCAAATCGGGATCAGCGAGAAGTTGAAAGGGGAACTCTTCGCCGCCGGCGTTGTAATTGGCCTGGGACTTCTCAAGATCTTCCGGTTGGTCGGTGCTGACGGCGACCACGGCTAAGCCGGCGGCCTCGAACTCATCGATTTGTTCCGCCATGGCATTGAGTTGCTCGGCGCAGTGAAGGCAGGAGTGCCCGAGGTAGTGGATGAGGATGACGGGCTTTTTCCATCCAAAAATGTTCGAGGGAGAGAACCTTGTTGAGAATTGGTCATAGATATTGAAGCGCGGAGCGGCGGGTGGTTTCCAATGAAGCGGACCGAGCGTGGAATCATCCGGGCGCTCGCCAAAATCGGCCGGAGTTTCGTAGGGAAGCGTCCAATCTTCGGGAAAGGCATATTCGGCAGCGATGGGCGCAAGTCGAGCAAAGGTAGGAGCCGCGAGATCGAGTTGGGAGGAGCTTTTTCTGAGTGTCTCGAAGACTTCGCGGGCCTCGTCATGACGACCGAGTTGGTGGAGGACCTCGATGCGTGCTGCGAGCGGAAGGGTTTCTCCCGGACCGCTTTCGACCGCCTTTTTTGAAAGGCTGTCGGCCCTTTCAATTTCTCCGATGACAAGGCAATCGAGCGCCTTGGCATAACTCGGTGCTTGGGACTTTTCGAGGACTGACAGAGCGGCTTCCGGGTCGTCATTCAGGAATGCGAGGCAGCTTGTCAGTTCGTCGAGGGTCTTATTGATGGTCTCGAGTTCCTGCGCATGGGGTCGGCCTGCATTGCGTGCGAGGCGGTCGAGTTCCTTCCTTGGTTTATCACCAGCTCCCTTGCGTGCTTGCGCTTGGGCCTTCTGATGCGCCTGCTCGGTCTTCGCCTTGAGCTTCTCAACTTTTTCGATGGTCTTCTCAAGGTAGCTTGTCTGGTCCAGATGATACTGGGCGAGTCCGAGGAGACGCAGGCGTGGGAGTTCGTCGCGTGTTTTCGGCAGCGGTTCAAGCCATGGGGTGCCGGCAAGCAGGATGACTTCGTCCCAAAGCTCGAATTTTTCGAGAATCTCAATCAGGCGATCGCGGCCGTAGCGGTAGGAGTGGGCTTTCCCTTCGAGGGAGTTGAGTTTCGGGTGACGGGGGTTGGCGAGGAGTGACTTCGCCATCGCGAGGGCATCGCGTTTGTTGCCGAGGTGAACCCAGGTTCTCGCCAACCATTCATTGTTGTGAGCGTAATTGTGAATTTGATCCGGGAGGAGTCTTTTCTCGATCATGTGGGCATGATCGATGCGGGCGGATGCCACCTGATGCCAGGCGGTGTCCTCGTAGCGGTGGAGCTTCCAATAAATGTGGCTCGGCATGTGCCACATGTGGGCGATGGCCGGGGCGGTGGTGGCGAGAACGGCGGCCGAGTCGATGGCGCGCCCGGCCTTCTGCTTGTCCCAGAGATGGATGCGGTAGTGATGGGCTGGGTGGAGTGGGGCCTTGGCGAAAATTTGCTGCAGGAGGGCATCGACGGCCTCGTGACTGGGAATCGGGATACCCCCTTTTTCGGAGAACTGCCAAAGACGGCAGGCGAGGAAGGCTTTGGCCTCAAGGTCATTCGGATAGCGATGAATGAGATCTTCGAGATCGCGAAGGAGTTCCTGATTGCGTGCTTTCGGGTCCTTCGGAATGCCGTCGAGAAAGTTGGCCTGCGCGTTGATGTAGGCTTGTTCCTGGGGTGAGGCGTATTCGAACAATTCGCTCGCCTTGTCGATGAACCCCTTGGCGCGTTCCTGGTTTTCCCAATTGGCCATCGCCATGCCCCAGTAAGCCATCGCGCATTCCGGGTCGTTCGCGGCAATTTGGCGAAATGAACGTTCGGCTTCGAAATACCAGAAGCCGTGGAGTTGGCCGAGACCTTGATTGAAAAAAGTCTGGGCAGAATCCCAGTCGCTGGTGATTGGCAGATGCACATCGCCGGTCCCATCGATCCACACGGCTTCCTGTCTTGGCCCTTCGTTGAAGGCGTGCCCTTGATGGGAGTGGCCAGGCAAAGGTGGCTCGGCGGAGGCAAGGCTGGTGAGGAGGATGAGGAGAAATCGGGGCATCAGCTTGCTGTTATTTTTTAGTTCAGCCGACCGTCACCCAGTCATTGCCTGAAATCAAATACAGAGGAAACAGATGATTCGTTTCATCCGGCTGCTTGATCCGTTTTTCGCTGCCAGAGGACGCGGATGAAGTAGGCGGTGAAGATCAGGGCGACGATGCCCACCTGCCAGTAAAGCGCTGTCTGGAAAGCCGCGTCGCCGCCTGTAGCTCCCCGCAGTCCGGCGATCAGCAGGGAAAAGCCGAGTGAATAGGCACCGTAGCCGAGATTGAAGGCGAGGCCTTTGACGCTGAGCAGGGTTGCCCGCTGGTCGGATTCGGCGACGCTGTGAAGGAAACGGCTGACGGTGAACCCGACGAGTCCGAGCAGGCTCATCAAGAGCACGGCGGGGATCAAGCCGAGCCATGGCCAGGCGGTTGCGAGAGCCAGAGCGAGGAGGCCGACGATTGTGACAGCTGCTGCGATGGCCAAGGTTGTTAGCGCTTGGAAGCGATGATTGATTCGCTTGGCAATGGCGGGGACGAACCAGTTTCCAATGGCGATCACCGAGCCGATCAATCCGAAGGCCCACTCGGGCACCTGAATCAGGCGATAATACTCGCTGGTGATGGTGGCGAAGTTGCGGATCACCGAGTCGATCAAGAGCCCTCCGATCAGGATCACGGCGATGTTTCTCGTTGTGAAGGCCCGTTTGGCGGTGCGCAGGGTGAGCTTGAATGCGGAGCGGCAGCGCTCGGCGGTGTTGCCCGTCCTCGGAGGGGTTTCCTCAAGGCGGAGGGTGATGATCAGACAGGCGATGGCTTGAAGAAAGACCAGCGCCATCGGCAGGCGGTGAGCGACCTCGATGGGGATCGCGAATCTCTCGGGGACGAGTCGATTGAACCAAGAAGGATCGTAGAGCAGGCCGCCGAGGCTCATGGCGATGAGGAAGCCGGCGGCTTGCCAGCGCATGGTGGTCGAAAGCACATCATCCCACGCATGCTCGCGGTTTTCTTCGGGGAGGCTGTCGTAGGCGATGGCTTCGTCGGCGCCACTGGCGGCCGCTTCGGAGGCACCGGAGAGCAGGCGGTTGATGGCACAAAGAACGAGCAGGAGCCAGCCGCCGTCTTTCGGGGCGACCAGTAGGATCGCCATTTCCACCACCATGATGGCTGCAGCGGCGACCAGCAGACGTTTGCGGCCGAGGGTATCGGCAAAGGCCCCGGACGGCACCTCGAGGAGGAAGATCGTGGCGGCCCAGACGAAGTTGAGCATCACGAACTGGTCGAGTGTCAGACCGAGATCGAGGAAGAAAATGGCGAGGATCGGATAGTAGGCGCGGGCGTTGTAGAGCACACGGAACCAGACGAAGAGCCGAGGGTTGCGGTGGGAGAAGGCTCCGGTTCGGCGGATCAGCGAGGACACCGACGAGCTATGGGCCGGGCTTGGCCTGTTCGCAAGGGCGATGGAGCGATTGGCATAACAAGGAAAGCGATCACTGGGCTGGACGATCCGACCGAGTTGGTGTGGGGTTCCGGCCAGATGACATCCAAGCAGCAGCCCGCGCCAAGTCCTCCACAGGATCTTGAGATCAAGGACGCCCATCTCATTTTCAATCGGGTGTGGAAAGATCTCGAAGCCGAGATCGGCCGCGAGAACATGCGTTTTCCCAAGGAGTTGATCCTGCTCGGTGGTGCCCCGGGTTCGGGTAAGGGGACGAACACAAACTTCATCCGGCAGATGCGCGGCATCACGGCGGAGCCGATTGTTATTAGTGAGCTGCTCGATTCGCCCGAAGCGCGGAAGATCAAGGAAGAGGGTGGAATGGTCGGCGACGAAGAGGTTTTGCGCCTTCTGCTGTTTCGTTTGTTAGAGCCGAGATTTCGGGATAGTACCATCCTTGACGGCTTTCCACGGACCAAGGTCCAGGTGGAGTGTTTGAAGTTGTTTTACGATCAGATGATCGCGCTGCGGCGCGAGTTTTCCGGGACCCGCATGGCCCATCACTTCCGGCAGCCGACCTTTCACATCATGGTGCTGTTCGTTGATGAGGCGGAAAGCATCGAGCGGCAGCTGAAACGGGGTCGCGAATCGATTGCCCACAACAGGGAGGTCCGCCAATCGGGTGTCGGTGAACTGTGGGAGGAAAGGAAGACCGACTTTGATCCTGAACTGGCTCGCAATCGCTATCGGACCTTCAAGGAAAAGACCTTTGATGCGCTGGTCTCGTTGAAGCAGATTTTCCACTACCACTTCATCAATGCGCAGGCCTCGATTGATGTGGTGCAGCAGAACATCATCCGTGAGCTGGACTACCAGAGTTCACTCGAGCTCGATCCCCGGACATACGATTCGCTGCGGTCGATTCCCTTGGCAGAGGAAATCGTCGAGCACGCCCGTCAGGAACTGGTGCGTCGTCTCGATGGCTACCAGGTGAAGCATCCGGAGATTCTACGAGACGTCGTTAACTTCATTCAGGAAAAGATGATGCCGATCATCAAACGCTATGCGGTGAGCGGACGGACGATGATCAACACCGAAGATCCGCTGTTCGAGCAGCCGGTTGCCTTGGCGATTCTGATCGATATCTTTTCCGAGCGCGGATTTCGAGCCAGTGTGGACATTCACCGACAGGAAATTCCGGAGCGATTCGACCTTCAGACCGGGAAGATCGAAACGCGTGAGAAAAAGGTGTATCGGATCTTGATCGTTTTTACTGGCTCGACGATTCGCCGCGGTTGATCAGCGTTTCGCCTGGGCTCGGAGCATCTCAATGCGCTGGGCGTAGGCCAGTCCGAAGCGGTCGCCGCTGGTGATCCAGATCCACTTGGAAGCTTCCTCTTTTTCGGTGGAACTTGCCATGGCCAACCAATCACGTTCCTGCTTTGGGCGAAGGATTTCCGAGCGGCCAACCATGACGCGGACGGTTTTTTCGGGGGCGGGTTCGACTGTTAGAGGAAGGATCGCGTCGATTTTTTCTCCGGGAAGGATCCAGAAGACGCGCAGACCGGGCTTTTCAAAGTAGCTGTTCCACCAGGTCTTGACCATGGCTTCGGCTTCGGATTTGAGCAGGCCTTGGGCAGCGAGCTTGTCACGCAGGGTTTCGAAGAGCTCGGCGTCGAACCCGGCAGACCGCACCTTGAGAGATGACTCAGGAATGCTGCTTGTCGATTGCTGGGAGAGGCCCCCTGACTCGCACCAACGGGAGCTGCCATCGGGAAAACGTTCGTAAACGAGTGTGTAGGGGATGCGTCCGCCAGTTTGATTCTCAAGATGCAGCGTTTCGTCGTCGGTCACGCGTGTCACCAGACCCGGATCGAAACTTCCGAGCCCGCGGTAGAAAAGGAAGCCTTCGTGACTGCCATTCTTTGCTCGAACGACATTCGCCTCCGGGACCCGGGCGTAGGTCCACTGGAGCAGGTCATCCGGATGGAAAAGCGTCGTCTCTTTGCTGGCGGATGGGGAAAGCACATCGATCTGCCATTCGATCGAACCGGTGTAAGGTTTGGCAAAATCGAGGAACTTGGGGAGGTCGGGTTTGGGGAGAATGCTCGGGTTTGGAGTGGTGACGACTTCACCGCCACTGCGCTCGGGATACCATTGGGCAATGGTGCCTCCCTCGAATTCGACTTCGACTTTGGCGGAGAATGCTTCTCTTGAGTGAAAATAGATCACCGGAGTCTCCATCTTTACCTTCACGTTTGTGACTGGGATAGGCATCCGTTTGGCGGAAATCGCGAAAGGGTAGACGTTCGTCCGTGGTGGCTGATTGAAGCCTGGGTGGTGGAAGACGTAGGAGGGCAGATGTTCTTCTTCCCGGTGGAGGCCGATCAAGAGCTTCCCATCCGAGCCGGAGACGGTGGTGAAGGTGCCCCATTCATGAAGGTCATAGGCTTGGAGAGGGAGTAGGCCGAGGAAGAGCACGATGCGGAGTGTTGATTTCATCACATCGGAGATGCTGTGGGCGACGCTTGCAGCGATCAAGAAGCGGAGGTCTGCTTTACGGCGAATTTACCCGCGTGAACCTGAGGGGAGACCGACGGATCAATTTAGGAATGCGTGAATGTGCGTAGATTGGAAATAGAGGGGACTGGGACATTCTGCCACGATAGGGGCAAAATGCATCGGTCATAATGGCCGTCGGGAAAACGTCACGTTTCACAATTACCTAAGTTACAAGGGGAAACTGGGAAAAAATGGGCGTGGTATGGGGTTTGCTGGTTACAATCCTTGAAGAGGGAAATGGATGGTGATAACCATGTAGTTACAAATTAAGTCGAAGAAATCGGGAACAAAACAGCTCCCTGCGACGTTTAACCCTCTAGAGACCCACGAACCATCCCGCACAGGGACCCAAAACAATGGCATTTGAAAACGACTCCAGCCTCAAACTCTACCTTCGGGAGATTTCCAAGACACCGCTTCTCACTCCGCAAGAGGAAGTGGAACTTGCCGCGAAAATCAAGAACGGTGACAAGGCCGCCCGCACCCAGATGATCAGCGCGAATCTGCGACTGGTGGTGAAAATCGCTCAGGACTATTCGGGCTACGGGCTTCCGGTTGCTGACCTGATTTCCGAGGGCAACATCGGACTCATGAAGGCGGTCGAACGGTTTGATCCTGAAAAAGGAGGCAAGCTCTCAACCTACGCGGCTTGGTGGATCAAGCAGTCCATCAAGCGTGCCCTCGCGAACCAGAGCAAGACGATCCGCCTTCCGGTCCACATGGTCGATAAGATCGCCAAGATGAGGCGGATTTCTTCGATGTTGGGAGAAGCGCTTGGGCGTGAACCGACGGACGAAGAGCTTTCCGAGGAACTCGGCTTGCCGCGTCGTAAGTTGGCGATGCTCAAGCAGGCTTCGCAGCGTCCGACCTCGTTGGACGCCCCGATCAACGATGGTGAGGCCACTCAGTTTGGCGAAATTATTGGTGATGAGGCGGCCGACAACCCGCTCGACAGTTTGACCGACAAGAACATGCACGGCGAGTTGGACGACTTGCTTGCGGTTCTGGATCAACGCGAGCGCCGGATCATCGACGAGCGTTTCGGGCTTGGTGGGAAGAAGCCACTGACCTTGGAAGAAGTTGGCCGCGAATTTGGGGTGACCCGCGAGCGGATCCGCCAGCTTCAGAATGTGGCGCTGACGAAGATGCGGAAGGCGTTGCGGCGCAAGGAGAAGCCATTGCCCAAGGCTCTTGCTGACGGGTTGGCGGCTTCCTGATGCCGAGGAAGGCCTCGCAAAAACGGATTTACAAGGGTCGCGGGTTTCTTCTTACCTGCGACCCTTCTTCTTGCCTCCGAGGGTCGGATTGATCGTCGCAATGCAGTGATTTGCGGGAGTGGTAAAACTCCGCTCGAAGCTGCCGGTGAGAGTGCGGACGAGCCAGCTGGAGTTTTCGAAATCGCGACCGATGAAGACCATCGCGCCTCGATCGAGAACATTCACTCGGGACGGCCTGCCCGCTGGATCAATTGAGAAAAGTTCGACGATCTCATGGACTGCGTTGGTGACAACGAGGGTGTGGGGAGTGCAGTTCTCTGGGTTGGTCGGACCGTTGGCAAGCTGGCCAGGCTCCTGCCAGTTGACCTCCGATCTCTCGGATGCCCGGCATAATGAGTCGAGCTCGCCTTGAGCGAGAGATGCCCGGTTCCAGGCTTTGCGGAACTGAAGGGGCGTCCAGCCAAACGCCTTATTGAACGAACGAATGAATTGCTCGCGGCTATTGAATCCGGACTTCCTCCCGACCTCCATGACGGATTCGTCGGACCTCATCAAGCTGGTGCGGGCAAGGGTCAGACGATGCATGGTCAGGTGTTCGGCAAACCCTGCTCCGCTGGTGTCCTTGAGGATCCTGGTCAGTTGGCGCGGGCTCTTGCCGAGTTGGCTGGCGGCGTCACCGAGTTTGACCGAATCCTTGATATGCTCGGCCAGCCAGGCATGCAGATCGTCGACGAACCGACTCTTCGCTGAAAGCTTCTCGGACTTGTCGCCGCCATTGCTACCGTTGCGGGCATCGTATCCCAGTGCGGCGAGACGTTGGGCAGAGGTAATGGTCGTAAGTTCATCCCTGCAGTCCGGCTGCGGTGATCGAATGCTGTTGCGCGCATCCCCGATGATTTCTTGAAGTTGCCTTGCATCGATTGGGTCCTCCGCCTTGATGAGATGTTGGGGGAGATCGGGGATTTGGAGGGCTAGATCCCCGCGTCCAGCTCCAATGAAAAGGGCATGCCCGTTTTCCTGTGAGAACCGATGGCTGCCTTCAGCCAAAAAGGTGATTTTGACCGGTTCGTGGCTCTCATTCCAGCAGTAGAGAAAGCCAGGACGAGAGGTCGCGAAGGTGGACGGGGATCCATTTGAAGACAGGGGGCCAATCTTGCAACCCCGGCCGGTTGACCAGACGGAAACCAACAGGTCAAGGAGTTGAAGGCTGCTGCTGCCGGTGGCTTTCGTCATCACGAGTTAAGTGGGGGACTTGTCGTTGAGGCGCACGAGAATAATGAGGTAACAGAATAGATATCAAGATGCTTTCTCAAGATAATATCATTACTGCTGGCTCTGGCTCATATAGCAAATCCCGTCGTGTTAAAGCGAAGATTTTGCGAGACAGCGATTTCCTCCCGGCTCCGTAAACCGGAAGACGCTTGTTCCGCCCTCGCTAGAGGGAGGGAGGAGTCCAGGCTGGGGTCCCGAAGTGGACCTCGCGTCGGGTCCCGATCAGGACTCGTCGTCGTCGTGGGTCGCAGCGGCGGCACCGGAGGACATGCCGATACCGGGCATGACTTTCCTGACGAGCTTCTTGAGGCCGCTTTCGCTGGCTTCGACTTCCTGCTCGGCCTGGCGGACGGCTTTTTCCCAAGCTGGGGCGAATCCGGGCGCCTGCTCACGCATCAGTCGCACGGCATTGTCGGTCACCTGAAACTGCCTGATTTCGGCGCGGCCCGGCTTGGTTTGGACGGCGGCGAAAGAAACCCTCAGATTTTCGTTCTGGCGACGCAGTTCGTCGAGTTCATCCTGCAGGGTCTGGTTGCCCTGAGAATTGATTTTGAGCTGGGTATTCAAATGGCCCTGCAGTTCACGGAGTTCGCTTTCGAGACGGCGGACGTCACGTGAGAGGCGGATCTTGTTCGAAAGACCTGATTTCCAAGTGAAAAATGCAAGTCCGAGGCCGATGAGGAGGCCCCAGACGAAGGGCTCTTTGATGTATTCGAGGAATGGTTCCATGGGGGTTAACGGGGAAGTTCTGCGGTTTCGAGGGTCGACTGACCGAGGGCCTTGAGGACATCGTTGGTCAGATCGAGAGGATTTTTGGCGTAGAGGATGAAGGGTGTTCCGGTATTGGTGTGGCCAGAGCTGTCGAGAACCCAGTCAACACCTTGCTGCTCACCGAGCTCGGAGGCCTTGGCGTGGATGAGATTGAGACTTGCCTGCATTTGCGAGACCATTTTGGCATTTATTTCACGGAGACGATCGCTGCGGAAGCTTTCGTATTCACGATGAAGGGTGGAGGCTTCCTGGAGTTTCAGTGAATAGTCGCGCTTGAGGCCTTCCCTGACAGAGTTGTCTGGGTTGGCGGTGTCGGCCAGAGCTTCCTTTAGTTTTTTGCTGATGCCTTCGAGTTCCTGGAGGACCGAGCGATAGGCGCGGAGCCGGGCATCTGTAGCGAGTGCCTCACGTTCGGCCTTGATGGCGGCTTCCTGTTCTTTGGTGGCATCAAGGGAGCGGTGGATCTCGGCAACGCGCACGACAGCAATCTTCGGGCTTGCCGCGGCAGACCCGATCAGGGCGGCCAATACAATGGGGACGGCAAGTCGGAGCATCTGGAGAAGCATGTACCGGCTTTGGCCGCCTGTCTAGTGTCCGAACGTAAGCATTGCCTGATCCATTGCCTGATGGGCAGGGAGTTTCCGAGTCTTCAGCGGGTCCATCCTCCTCCCAATGCCTGAATCAGGCGAGTGGCCGCCAGGGCCCGGTCGAGTCCGATGGCGAGGGCGGCACGTTGTTCATTGAGTGCCGTTCGTTCGGAATCAACGACCTCGAAGTAGTCGGTGATGCCCGCGGCGTAGCGTTTGCGACTGAGGGTGGCGGCATCTTGCGCACTGGAGGCACCTTTTTCCCGAGCGCTGGAAGCGGTGGCGAGGTAGCGGGTGTCGCCGAGTGCGTCCTCGGTCTCCTGGACTGCGGTGAGTAGTGAGCCGCGATAGATTCCCAAAGCCTCACGGTAGGCGGCTTTCGCGCTGTCGGTGTCGGAGAATGCCCGACCGCCTTGGAAGACCGGGAAAAAGACCTCGGGCCCGAGAGTCCAGACTTTGGATTGAGGATTGAACAGATCGGAACTGCTGAGCGATCGGAATCCTCCGATGCCGGTAAGGCTGACTTGGGGAAGGTAGTTGGCGATCGTCACGCCGATCGTTTCGCTGGCATAGGCCAGTCTTCTTTCGTTGGCCGCGAGATCGGGGCGTCGCCTCAAGAGGTCGGAGGGAACGGCCGAAGGGGGCGTGGGGATGGTGGGGGTCTTGCCGGTCGCGGCGATGTGGAATCCGGAAGCACTGCGGCCGGTCAGGACGGCGAGGGCATTTTCAAAGCGATCCCGCTGCGCCCGAATCTGGGCGAGTTCCGCGCGGACGCTTTCCTCTTCGGTCTCGGCGCGCTTGAAGTCGATGCGACTGCTGGCGCCTCCATCAAAGCGAGCCTTCATCAGGCGTCGCGCTTCGGTTCTGAGCTGCAGCGTTTTTTCCAGCAGATCAATTTCGGCATCGGCGAAGCGAAGGGACACATAGGCGCGCGTGATTTCTCCGCGGAGCGAAAGGATCAGGCCCTGGTAGTCATACTCCGCAGCCTGCATGTTGGCTTCGGCGGCTTTGATCCCGCGTCGAACGCGGCCCCACAGATCGATTTCCCAGCTCAGATTGAGGGCTGCGCGGTACTCGTTGTAGGTGCCGAAGGAGAAGTTGGCGTTTTGGCTGTCCTGTTGTTTGACGGCGAAGGCGTCTGCGGTGACCGCCGGCGAGGCGTCGGCTCGGGCCAGTCCGAGAGCTGCGCGGGCTTGATCATAGCGGGCAAGTTCGCTGCGCACGCCCTGACCTTTGGTGTTTGCTGCGTTGATCAGCCGCGAAAGCTCCGGGTCCTGGAACAGTGACCACCACGAGCCCTCGGGAGGGGGTTCGGAGAAGCCCGCGTTCTTGAACGAAGCTTCAAGCTCTGCCTGGGGCGCAACGTAGTCCGGGCCGACTGCGCAGGAGCTGAAGGAAACGCCGAAAAGAACACCGAGGGCAGTGACTTTGAGGGAGTGAATCATGGAGGAGCGGAGACGCATGGTTCGTGGTCCGGCCGGATCAGTCGGTTTGAGGCTCGGGTTGCTTGAGGGCGAAGATCGCGCTGAGGACGGCGGGAACGAGAAATACGGTGAATACCGTACTAACGGTCAGACCGCCGACCACCACCGCACCCAGACCACGGTAGAGTTCGGAGCCGGCACCCGGCATCAGGACGAGTGGCAGCATGCCGCCGACGGATGTCAGCGTGGACATCAGGATGGGTCTCACGCGGCTGCGGACGCTTTCGACGACGGCATTCATGGGTTCAAGCCCGTCCCGCTTCATGAAGTTGAGTGCCTGATGGACAATCAGGATGGCATTATTCACCACCACGCCGGCGAGAATCACGAATCCGAGGATGGTCAGCATGTCGAGGTTCTGGACCGGCATGTAGCGGTCGAGCTCGCTCCACTTGTGGACCAATGCCAGGCCGAGGAATCCGCCAAAGGTGGCGAGGGGGACGCTGAGCATGATCACCAGCGGGTAGCTCCAGCTCTGGAAAAGGATGACCATCAGCAGGTAGATGACGACGAAGGCGAGGAACAGGCTGCTGGCGACCGTGCCGATGAGGGTGCCGTCGCCAAGGAGCGAATTCTTGATCTCCGCAAGCTTGCCCGCCGAGCCGGAAAGGCTGACATCGACGCCGGGTGGAATGGCACCCTGTTCCTTCATGCCTTCGATCAGCCCGTTCACCTCAGAGATCACCGTTTCCAATGGCTGCCCGGGAGGAGGGGTGAGTTCGAGGGTCACGGCCCGGAGACGGTCCACATGTCGGATCTGATCGGGTCCACGCACGCGCTCAAGGCTCGCGATGGAGCGCAGGTCGACGATTTCGCCGGAAGGCGTGGCGACCGGGAGATCGAGCAGCCGGTCCAAAGGTTCCTGATCCTCATCACCTTTTGTTAGAATCTTGATGTCCTTGAGTTCGCCATCCTGCTCGTAGTCGCGGAAGAGCACGATGCCATCGCCGCCGGCCTGCACGGCGAGGCCGAGATCGGAACGGGTCATCTCCAGTTCGCGCAGGCGGGCGTCGTCGGGAACGATACGCATTTCATCGAGCGGAAAGGCAAAATTCGGCGGGGCCGGGGTGATTTTCGCCTGCGGGCCGGGGCCACTCATCAGCGCGCCCATGACGGCACCGGCAGCACCTGAGACGGCATCGAGATCGCGGCCCTGGAAATCGATCTGGACGGCGGTTCCGGTCGATCCGCCGACGCGGAACAAGGGCATTTGGAAGGCGATGGCGAAAGTGTCCGGAGTCGCGGTGCCTGAGGCGGCTGCGTTGAAGGCGGGGACAAGGTCGGCGACCGTTGACTTGTCTGCCGAGATGCCCCCGTGAAACATCCGGCCTTCGAAAGAGACGAGGAAGTAGTTGTCGAGTGGCGGCGGCGTGACCATCTCGCCGGAGCCGTCGCCCACCGGAACGGGCTGGATGTTGTTCTCGGAAACCATCTTGCCGCCGGAGAGCCGGGTTTCGATACCATACTTGTCGGGAGTCGCCTCCCATAGCGGCTTGATCTGTTCCTCGATGCGCTCACCCATTTTGGAGAGGGTCTCCAGATTGTAGCCGGGTGGGGGAAAGAGCAGACCGAAGACGAGGTTGCGATTGCCTTTCGGCAAGTAGTCGAGCGGTGGCAGCAGCACTCGCGTGCCGATGATGGTCACGGCCGTGAAGGCGACGATCACGGTGAGTCGGCGTGGCCAGGTCGAGGTGATGGATGCGACGGCACTCGCCGCGAGGTCCGGCATCTTTTCGAACAAAATCCCGAAGGGGCGGAAAGGAGCACCGAGAATCTTGAAGAAGGTCGATCCGAAGATGCGGTCGAACAACGACGGCCCACCATCCTTCTTGTGCGGAGTCAGCCATTTTCCCGAGGCGACGGGGATCACTGTTAGGCTGACGATCAGGGAGAGCGTCACCGCTGCCATCAGGGCAAGGGCGATGTCGCGGAACAGTTGCCCCGCTTGTTCCTGAATCAGAAGGATGGGGGCGAAGACGACGACCGTGGTCATGGTCGAGGCCAAAACGGCACCACCGACCTCGACGGCTCCGTCGCGTGCGGCCTTCGCCGGTTTCTTGCCCATCTCGAGGTGGCGGAAGATGTTCTCGATGACGACGATGGCGTTGTCGACGACCATGCCGACGGCAAAGGCGAGGCCAGCAAGGGAGATGATGTTGATCGAGCGACCGAGCATCACGAGGACCGAGAAGGAGGCGATGGTGGAAACGGGAATGGCGATCGCGATGATCCCGACCGCGCGCAGGCTGCGGAGGAAAAACAGCAAGGTGATCGTGGCAAGGATACCGCCAAGAATCAGGTTTGACCGCACGAGCAGGAAGGCGTCCTGCACGTAAGTGGAGGCATCGTAGGTCTGGACGAGTTCGAGCGTGCCATCGAGACCGAGGTCGACGGCCTTTTCCGCGAGGAGGGCACCGGGCTCGTTCAAGGCCGCGACTTCCGCGTTCAGCAGGCCCATGGTCTCGAGAAGATTGGCACCGCGCTGGAGTTGGAAATTGAAGAATGCCGCCCGCTGGCCGCGCGCACGGACCCAGGAGGTCGGTTCCTTCCAGTCGCTGCGGATCTCGGCGACGTCGCTGAGGTAAACCGGTCCGGCGTCATCGCGGAAGATGATCATTTCACCGGCCGACTCGGGGTTGTCGAAGCGACCGGTGGCACGGATTCGGAAGTCGCGCTTGCCTTGTTCGATCTTGCCGCCGGAGAAGTTGGCGTTGGCCGAAGCGATGCCGTCGCGCAACTGGGCGAAGGTGATCCCGCGCTGGGCGAGCGCATGGGGGTCGACGATGATTTGAAGCTCGGAAGCGGTGGCACCACGAACTCCAACTTCGCTGATGCCGGGGATGCGTTCGAAGCGTGGCTTGATGCTCCGGTCCATGAAATCATAGAGCTGACCCGGATCGAATTCGGGATCGGTGGAGAACAGCCCGATCCACGAAATGTAATCGGCGGACTCCGGGTCGATGTCCTCCACGACTGGCTGAAGGACTCCGTTCGGATACCCGGGGACTTCATCGAGTTTCTGAAGGACCTCGTCTTGCGCGTCGGCAATGTCGATACCGGTTTCGAACTCAAGACGAATCGTGCCCTGTCCTGCGGCACTGGTGCTGACCATGGATCGAAGCCCGGTGATTTCGCCGAGCACCTTTTCCTGCTCCTCGATGATGTCGGACTCGATTTCTTCGGATGACGCATTCTCCCAGTTGGTGGTAACGGCGATCACGATCGAGGATACCTCCGGGGTCATCCGGACCGGTACCTGGGTGATCGCGAGAATGCCGGTAAATACGGCAAGCATCGTACCAACCGCAATCGTGATCGGTTGGCGGATCAGGGCTTCGATGAGGCCTTTCATGGTTCAACGTCTTGCCGTTCTGCGGCGTCGCCCCGGGTGCTTTCCCAATCCTTCGGGTCGAGTGGAGTCCCAGGGAAAAGCCGCTCGTTGCCTTCGACGATCACCGGGTCGCCCGCGGCAAGAGCGCCTGAGGCGATGATCGATTCGCCGTTTCGCTCGTAGAGCAGTTCGATTGGAACCTGCTTGGCAATGGGAGGGCCATCGTTCGTAAAGTCGGGCACGAAGACATGGTTTCCGGAGTAGCTCTTCAGGACCGCGTCGGCGGAGATCACAAGACGCTTCTCGGGAGCTCCAAGAGGGACGCTGGCCTCGACAGATGAGCCGGGTGTCAGAAGGTTCTCGGGGTCGGAAATGTGGGCGATGAGGTTGAATTGTCGGGAACGCCCTTCGACATCCGGGACGAGTGAAATCTTGTCGGCCTGGATACTCTCGATTCTTCCTGGAAGGCGCAGCTCCACGGACTCGGGAGACGTTTGCTTCATGAGTGAAGCGCTTCTTTCAGGAAGTTGCAGCCAGGCTTCGACCTCGCCGGTTGAGAGCAGGGTGATGACCGGATCCCCTTCGTTGACCCATTCGCCGAGTTCGGTGTGGAGAGCCACGACCCGGCCGGAAAAGGGCGCTTTGATTTCAAGATCGTTGAACCGAACTTCGAGCAATTCGAGGCGCTTTTCGGCAACGGCGATCGCCTCGGAGGCGGCGTTGGCCCGAGCTTCGCTCACTTTCAATTCGCGGAGACTGTCGAGATACTCGCGCTCGGCAACGGCCTTCTGGTCCCAGAGGCCGCGCATCATTTCTTCGTCCTGGACGGCACGTTCGGCTTCGGCCTCGCGCTGGGTCATCTCGGCTTTGGCAGCAGTCAGTGCGGCGGAGGATTCCTGCACCAGCGCTTCGATTCGGCGCGTGTCGAGGCGGGCAATCGTGTCTCCGGCGGCGAGCAGATCGCCCTCGTCGATGCTGAGGCTGTCAATGGCAGCGGATTCCCGAGCGGCAACATCGGCGCGTCGAACCGCACGCAGGGTGCCAGTGACGGTGAGTCTTTCGACGACTTCCTTCTCTTCGATCGGGCGGACGATCACGGTGCTCGGTGGTCGACCGCCGGGAGGACCGCTCGGTCCGGCTTCAGGTTCTGCATCACGGAGTGCTTTCCACCCAAACCATGAGGTGAGGGCGAGAAGGAAAAGGATGCCAATCCAGGCAAGGCCTTGGCGCGATTGAGATGAGGAGCTCATGTTAGAATTGGATCGTCTCTGGAAAAGGTGTTAGAAATCGGCCGTCTGACCTTGGAGATTCGGTTGAAGCTTCGCTCCGACGATTCGGCCGAATGCCTCTGCGAAGTGCCGGACTCTCTCGGGATCGTTGTGAATGCGGGCCTGAGTCGAGCAGCCTTCGATCATCGAGAAAATACAGGCGGCGGTTTCGTGGGGGCTATCTATCTTGATGTCGCCCTTTTCGTTGGCTTCCTCCAAAGTGTTTTCGAGGTATTGCTGATAGCAATCGAGAATCTCGCGGACTTTGTTGGCGACCTCGGGTTCGACTGATGCGGTTTCCACTCCGAGATTGAAATAAGGACAGCCAAGGACGCGTCCGTGTTCCTGCTGGCATTCGAGAGCACTTCGATACCAGTACTCGATCATCTTCTCGAAGCGGATGAGCGGAGGACGGGATGGGGCGTAGATTTCTTCGATTACGGGTTTGCTTGAAGTCTCCCAAAGGTGGTCGAGGGCCGCGACCGCGAGTTTGGATTTCGATTTGAAGAAATGATAGAAGCTGCCTTTCCGAACATCCGCGCGCTCGCAAATCGAGTCGACCGAGGTCGAGCCATAGCTCCGCTCCCAGATGGCGCCAATCATGGCTTCCAGCAGACGCAGGCGGGCAGTGCTCGTCGGAGGCATGCCGAACAGCTACTTGACCAATCGGTCAAGTCAACCTGGGAAATGGTGGCAATTTCCCTCCGTGATCACGTTCCCGGTGATCACGTAATGGGCGCGGGAGGGATTTCGGGTCATTCTCTGGCCATCAACTGAGCGCCCTGCGCGACGGGCTGATGCTTCCACTCCCCCCCTCCCCACGGAAGTCATCAGCCAGACGAAAAGGAAACTCAACGGATCAAAAACAACCCCACCACTGACTGGTTAAAAGAAGTGGCCCGTGATTCTCCGACTGGGAAATCACGGGCCACTTTTCATTTCCGGCCAAGCGGCCGGAAGGGCTGGTTCGGGGGGGATTAGTCAGTGATGGGTTCGCCAGAAAGCTTTCGCTCGTGTCCCCAGAGTCCCCAAACGATCGCGCCGAGTCCGACGGTGAGCAGGGTCAATGGGACGTTCTTGCAGAGGGCAATCAGGGTGGGGTCAAACCCAACCTGATCAGGTGATGGCATGATGTGGGAGAAAATCAGAATGCCGATTCGTCCGGTGAGCAGGGCGAGTGCGCCCCAGATCATGATCGTTCCACCGGTGGAGCCCTGCTTTTTCGCGAAGCGGATGGCGGCGAGGGCGACGAGGCCAAGTCCGACGACCCCCAGAAGATCGAGGAGGAAGCTTTGTTTGATGGCGATTTCGAGAAGGAAGTTCATCCGAGGGTGGGTTCAGATTGTGGAGTGGATTTGCGGGCGAGTGCTGGAGCAGGGCGCATGGTCTCGAAGACTTTGGCGTGGATTGCGAGGCCCAGCCCGAAGAGCAGCCAGCCACCATTCATGGAGAAGATCTTGGCCAGGTGCCATCCCACGACTTGGCCAGCATCGGCATTCGGGTAGTATTCAAGCAGGCTGAGCGGCATAATCACATTCGCTTGGTAGAGGGGAATGATGAGCGAGTAACCGAGCGCGAGGAGGAGTGCGCCAGCCATCAGGATTCGGGACGACCATCCGCTTGTGTGACGCGTCAGGCGCCAGGCGACAAACAGAAGGGAGAGCCCCATGACAATCATGAAGACGGGCCGCATGGCTTCGATCGAAGCCAAAGGGAGGGGGGGGAGGGTGGCCATTGGGTTAGCTTGGACATGTTGTAAGTCATTGATCAAGAAGCTTTTAAGAAGCTTAATCAGACTACCAACTAGTTTGAAATAGCAAGTAATCCTGATAGAATTCGCCTCCTTGAAATTACGCTTTTCCTTAAAACATCTGGGAATTCCCCTGAAATTGCTGGATTAAGGGCGCGGTCAACCACCCGCTGAAGGACGAGTTGGGCGGCGTTGAACGAGGAGAAACGCGTAGCTCAGTGGTTCTGCTCGCCAGCGATTCAGCTCAAATTTTTGTGAATAAGCCGCAGGTCGAGCGAGGGTGCTCGGAATCCGCGCCTCTTTTTTGAGCCATCCCACTCACTCAAACGCATGAGAAGGGGAGAAGCGAGGCTTCCATTCTTGATCAGGATCTACCGATTTTCGACCCGAATGGCGGGTGCTTGGAGGCGCGTCCATCCTGCTCGTCCTCGAACCGATGGGCTCTTCTGGCACCAATTTCGAGGACGATGGACGAGTGGGAGAACGAGGGCGATCGGAGGAATACGATTCCTTACCCGATGTCTGGAAGCTCGTAGCCTTTGCGACGCGGGCGTTGCTGCATGGAGGCACCCTCGGCGTTGTTGGTGATTTGCTCGGTCACGGGATCCCACTTCAGCGGTTGCACCAAACGCTCGGCGATGCCACCGAGCAGGCAGATTTCCCCGCTTCTTTTGCCGACGGTCGCCGGGCAGATGGTCGGCTTCCGCGATTTGATCGAGTCGATGAAATTCTGGCGGTGGTCCTTCGATTCGTAGACCTGCTCGTCGCCCTCACCGAAGCGGTGCCGCACCAAAGTTTTGGGCATGGTTTCGACCTTGCCGCGGCTGACGTGGACTTCGCCCTCGGTGCCGATGAAGCGGATCATGTGACCGTGGTCCGGTTGCTTGTCGCGCCAGACCGTGATGCCATCGGCATAGCGGAAGTGGTGGTACTTGTTGCCATCGTATCCGGCCGGAATGAATTCGACGGGTCCGGTGTCATCGCGGCCGAGTGCCCACTGGACGATGTCGAAGTGATGGGCGCCCCAGTCGCCGAACTTGCGGCTACCATAATCCCAGTAGCAACGCCAGCCACCGCCATAGTTTCCTTCCGCACGGTTCTTGGAGTATTCGTAGAAGGGGGTTGGTCCAAGCCAGCGGTCGTAGTCGAAGCCTTCCGGAACCGGGATGATCGTCTCTTCCTTCGGTTGCTTCGGAAAGGTGCCGAGCCTGCAGTAAACCTCCTTGATATCACCAATCATGCCGTTGCGCACCAGGTTGGCGGCGATACGGAAGTGGACTGCTGAGCGCTGCTGCGATCCGACCTGAACAATCCGGCCGTATTTCTTTTCCGCTTCGACCATCAACTTGCCCTCTTCAATCGTCAGAGTCATCGGTTTCTCGACATAAACGTCCTTGCCCGCCTTCATGGCCGCGATGGCAACTCCCGCATGCCAGTGATCCGGGGTCATGACGCAGACCGCATCGATGTCCGGATTGGCCAGCACTTCTTCGAAGCGGGAGGTGGTTTGGATGTCGTCGTTTCCGAGTTCCTTCAACTTGCCGACCGCTTCCTTGATCTTCCAGTCGCGCACGTCGCAGACCGCGAGTGGCTGGACGTCCTTCATGCCGGCGAAGCTGGCAACGTGTCCTTGGGAGATCAGGCCGACGCCGATGAAGCCGAGGCCGATGCGGGAATTTGCTCCGGTCTTGGAGTTGTTGCCGAGGGTTTCCGCGCGAACGATCTGGGGCCCGGCGAAGGCGGTCGCGATGGAAGTTCCGAGGAAGCGGCGGCGTGTGAATCTCAGAGGGGTTTGGTTCATGGGGTCCATCGTGCTCGATAGCCTGAACGATTCAAGCAGGATCAACGACCTCCCGGGTGCGGCTGGAACTGCTTGGGAAGCATGAGGACCGGGGGCTTGGCGTGGAACCTTGCGATTCGGGCTTCGGCGGACGTGGAGATGAGCGTGCCTGCGAGGATGGGGAAAGTCATCGGGAAGAGTTTCAAAAAAGGGGGCTACCTTTCCTCGTCTTCTGAAATGTCTTCTTCACCGGAAGCGGCGTCCCAGATCATGTGTTCCAGTCCGAGGGTAGTGGCGCGCTCGGCGGCTTCCTTCGAGCGGGGGCCCTTGAGATCGGCGATTCGTGTCGCAAATTTCTTCGCAGCTGCCCATTGCTTGCGCTTTTCCAGGATTCTCAATGCGCTGAAACCGCAAAGCTCCACGGATTTCCAATCGGCACGGGAGGAGCCGCTGGCGGCCTGAACGACTCCGACGTAGCAGTCGAGTGCTTCGTCTTCGCGGTCACCGAATCTTTCGAGCGTCATGCCTTTGCGATAGAGGATGCTCGAGCGGGTCGGAGAATCGGCGGGCAGGTCGGCGAGCAGGCGGTCGTAGACTAACAGCGCCCGATTCAGGACCTCGGTGTTGGTTTCAGCATTGGCGAAAAGGGCTTCACCGAGAAGGAGACCGACGCTGAGCAACAAGGGATCATCTTTCTCCATCCTCTGAAACCAAGGATCGAGGGTCTTGACGGCTTCATCGAGCATCGAGAGCCGGTGGATCAGCATGTCGGCTTTCTCGAGGCGGGCGACATCCGCGAAGGTGGAACCGGTGTCGATCAGCTTGTCGAAGAGATCGATGCTTTCGGCCTGGGACTGAGGGGTGGCTCCTTCGGCGGCGGCTCTTGCGGAAAGGAGCAGGGCTGCCGGGGCCTGGGGAGAGTCCGGAGCTTCGGTGGCGAGTTTCTCGAGAACGAGGCGGGCATCGTTGTAATCCCGGTTCTGAAAGAGGGCCTTGCCGCGTTCGAACTGGATGGAAGTGCGCATGGATCCGGTTTCGTTGGAGTCGAGGTAGGCTTTGGCCTTTTCCGCTGCCAGCGCCCATTCGCCTGAGCGGTTGTGAAGATGGATTTCCGCCATGGCGAGGTGGGCGGGAGGCAGTTCAAGTCGAGCTTCTTCGCTCAAGGCATCCAATTGTTCTTGAGCGTAATCAATATCGGGAGGAATGGCGTCGAGAGCCGAAAGCGCAGCATGCAGTCGGGCTTCGGGCAACCGGGGATGTTTCGGGTAGCGGGCGATGAACGCTCGGAGCGCGGGCAGGGCACCGGGGTCCCGTTTCGACGCCAGGTAGAGGCCGCGCTCCAAGCTCAGGTGACTCTGCAGTTTGGGGTTTTCGACCTCCTCAGTGAGTTTTTCAAAGGCAGCAACGTTTCCGCTGGCGAGCAGCGAGGTGGCGGCATTGAGGCGTGCCGTATTGCGTTGCTCGTTTTCCAATAGTTCGGAGGCTTGTCGGAACAATTCGGCGGCTCCTTCGAAGTCCTGCTCCTTGAATCGAGCGGTGCCTTCGAGTGTCAGGCCTTGGGCACGAAGTTCGGGACGGACATCGGCCAGCGAGTTCAAGGCGGCGAAACTGACGGCGGCCTGTTCTCTGCGACCGTCCTCCAGATCCCATCGGCCTCCTTCCAAGAGCACTCGTGCAACCAAGGGATGCTGGGGAAATTCCAAACGGAGTCGGTTAAAAAGTCGGCGTGCAGCGACTCTTGAATCGGCCGAGTTTTCGCGGCGCAGACCGATGGCAAGGTGGAACATGGCCTCGGGAGCACTTTGAGTTTTCTCCGGTTCGACGAAGGGCCAACTCGCGGCGGCGCGATCGCTCCAGATCGGGAGGGCGGGGGAGGTGAGGCGTGCTTTCGGAACCCATTCCCGAATGCGGGTGAGGATGGCGTCATTGGGTGTGGGCTGGGCGGGGACGCACTCCATGAGAAGGTCGAAAGCCTCGTTGAGCAGGGGTGAGGCGGGATTGAGCTGGATGAAGGCAAGCAGGCCGTCAGCGGCTGCGGTGGTCGCCCCGACTTCCAATCGCGCACGCGCCAGACCGAGAGAGGAGGCGTGATACCGTTCGAGGGATTGCTTGCTGGTGGATTCGATCAGCTGGCTGAAAATGGCTGCCGCTTCCTCATAGTCCTTCTTTGCCAACAAGGCTTGGGCGCGGAGGAATTTGGCCTCGTTTGCCAAGGCTCCCTCCAATTCCGAGTCGGCGGGAAGGACCTTGAGGGCTTCATCCGCCCGCTCCTCCTGAATGAGCAAGCTGGCTTTGAAAAGACGGGCCTGAAGCATGGAAGAATCGATCGCCAGCAGTTGATCGATGGTGATCAGCGCGGCATTGCTGTCGCCAATGGCCCGCTGAAGACCGGCTTGGGTAAGAAGAGCTTCGCGGCGATGCGGGGCTTTGGCTCCCGTGGCTTCCGATCGGAAGACTTCGATCGCATCGCTGAACCTGCCCGCGACGGTGAGGGCCTGCCCGCGCCAGAAGCCCAGCGACGGATTTTCGGCGAGGGCGGGATTTTCCAAGGTTTTCTGAGCTGCCTCGGCCTTGCCATCACGAATCTGGGATTCGGCGAGACGCAGCAGCAATTCCTGGCGCACGGAAGGATCAAGATCCTCAGTTTCGAGCGCGTCCTCGAAGCGGGCGGTGGCGACTCCCCACAACTGGCCTGAGAGCGCGTCGATCCCAAGTGAGTAGGCGGGGATTTCCTCGAGTTTGGGGCCCTCGGCCAGCACTGGGCCCATCGGGAGGATGGCCAGGAAAAGGGCAGTGCGCAGCAACATGGGGGGACGATAGCGAATGAAATGAAAAACGCTAAACCCTAATCTGCGAAAGGGAGATGGCCCACCGTCAGCGCAAATTCTTTCGAAACTCGGCCGTCGTGACGCCCAGAGCGGAGGCGGCTTGCTTGAGGTCGCCGTCGTTGCGCTCCAGGACACGGGCAGCAAATTTTTCATTCAGCCAGGCGTGACCGCGCCCGGCGGGCATGGCATCGAGGAGCGAGTCCATTGCGGCCGCCAGGGATTTCAACGAGGCACCCGGGGCCGTGGCCAAGGGAATATCCGTAGGCAGGAGGATGTTCGAAGAGGCCAGGGCGCAAGCCCGCGCAATCGTGTTCTCCAACTCGCGAACGTTGCCCGGCCAGTGATGCGCCTGCAGGGCAGTGACGGCTTCGCCCGAGAGCTTGATGCGCGCCATGCCATTCTTGCGGGTGATCCGCTGAAGGAAGAACTCTGCGAGCAATGGGATGTCCTCCGGACGGTCGCGCAACGGCGGCAGTCTGACTTCGACGACATTCAGTCGGTAGTAGAGATCTTCCCGGAAGTTCCCGGCAGCGACTTCATCGGCGAGATTCTTATTGGTGGCAGCGACGATCCGCGCGTCCGCCTTCTGGGTTTCATTGGAACCGACGCGTGAGAAAGTGCCATCCTGAAGAACGCGCAGCAACTTCACCTGGACCGACAGCGGCATGTCTCCAATCTCGTCGAGAAAGAGTGTGCCTCCATCCGCTTGCTCGAAGCGGCCGGCCCGTTTGGCGATGGCGCCGGTGAAGGCACCTTTCTCGTGACCGAAGAGTTCGCTCTCAAGGAGATTTTCAGGAATGGCGCCGCAATTGATCGCCAGAAATTCCTGCTGTCGGCGGGGGGAATACTCGTGGATTGCGTGGGCAACGAGTTCCTTGCCGGTGCCAGACTCACCAAAAACGAGCACGGGCGCGTCGGATCGGGCAACGCGTCCGACGACTTTGAAAACATCCTGAAGCGCACGGGAGACGCCGATGATTTTCACTCGGCTGTCCTGCTGTTGGACTTCCGGATTCGACTGGTCGGCATCGCGCCTTTCCCCGGCGAGCTGCAGGGCACTTTCGACCACGGGTCGCAGCTCGAAGGGCAGGGCCTCCTTGCGCATCACGTCGTGGGCTCCGTGTTGAGTCGCCTCAATCACCTGACCCGTGCTGGGGAAGCCAACCGTCAGGATGACCAGTGTGTTAGGGGCGACCTGTTTGATCCGGGAAAGCAATTCGAGCCCGTCAAAAGGCTGGATCGACATGTCGGAGATGACCACGTCGATCGGAGTCTTCTCGACCACCTTGATCGCCTTGTCGGCCTGGTCACAACGAAGGATCCGCAGGTCATCGGCGGCAAGGTGCTTCGTGGCCCACTCGAGAAAGTCGTGGTCCCGGTCAACGATCAGAATCGTTTGGCCTTCGGAAGTTTCCATGGATTGGGGCGCGGGAGATTGTGGCGAGATGGCGGCAAGCGCAAGCAGCGAGGCAGGCATCAGAATTTAGGACATGCGTAAAATTGCATAAAAGTGAACCCCGTGGGCGTCCGCTGGTCCTATCCATGAACCTCGCTCATCGAAAAGGCGAGTTGAATGACGTGCATTACTAAAGTCCGCCGAAGCGTCGGTGGCGGCGGGAATACTCCTCGACCGCTTCGAAGAGGTCGGATTGGCCGAAGTCGGGCCAGAATTTCTTGAAGATGACGAGCTCGGCGTAGCTGATTTGCCAGAGGAGGAAATTTGACACCCGCATTTCGCCGGAGGTGCGGATCATGAGATCGGGGTCGGGAATGTCGTGGGTGTAGAGGCGTGAGGCGAACAATTCCTTGGTCACATCAGCAGCAGTGAGTCGGCCTTCTGAAGCATCCTTGACCAGCGAACGGGCGGCTTCGGTGATTTCCTCACGGGAGCCGTAGGAAAGGGCGAGCACGAGGGTCAGGGATTTGTTGTTGGCGGTGCGCTCAATGGCGGTGCGGAGCTTTTTGCGGGTTTTTTCAGGAAGCCTTTCAATGTGGCCGATCGCCTGGAGCCGGACGTCCTGTTTCATCATCTCGTCGGCCTTTTGATCGAGAAAGCGTTCGAGCAGAGCCATCAAGGCGGTGATTTCGGCGGCCGGACGATTCCAGTTCTCCGAAGAAAAGGCGTAGAGAGTGAGATATCCGATGCCGAGCTGTTTGCAGGCTTCCACGCACTCCCGGACGGATTCGGCGCCGGCACGATGACCTTCCCGGCGGGGGAGACCTCGTTCTTTTGCCCAGCGACCGTTGCCATCCATGATGATGGCGATGTGCTTGGGCGTTGTTGGCGTTTCGGGCATGGAGGGTGATTGGAGTAGCGACTTTGAAATTGGGTGAACCAATGGTGAATTGCGGGGGAATTTCCAATGCTCAATTTTTCAATGTCAAAGCGAGAGTGCGGCCGACGCCAATTGGGGTGGATGCGGGCGGGACGCCCGCGCTCCCCTCATCAGCGGACGAGTGTCTGGGTGCGGTCGGGGCCGACGCCGATGAACTTGATCGGGGTTTCGCAGAGATCGGAAAGGCGCTGGAGGTAGGCCTTGGCGTTCTCCGGGAGCTGGTCGTAGCTGGTGCAGGCGGTGGTGTCGCTCATCCAGCCGGGAAGGTCTTCGTAGACCGGCTTGGCACGATCCCAGGCGTGACGGTCGGCGGGTGGCAGTTCGTGGTGGGTGCCGTCGATGTCGTAGGCAATGCAAATACGAAGAGTCTCGTAGTTGTCGAGGCCGTCGACATTGGTGACGGCGAGTCCGGTGGTGCCATTGACCATGCAGCCGTGGCGGAGGAGCACGGCATCGAGCCAGCCGCAGCCGCGGGCACGGCCGGTGGTGGCGCCGAATTCGCGGCCGAGGTCGTGGAGGTATTGCGAGAGTCCTTCGTCGACGGAGGGGAAAGGACCGGAACCGACACGGGTGGTGTAGGCTTTGCAGACGCCGATGACTTCATCGATGGCGGTTGGTGGCAGGCCGGTCCCGGTGCAGCAGCCGCCGGAGGTGGTGTTTGATGAGGTGACGAAGGGGTAAGTGCCGTAGTCGATGTCTAACAGGCCGCCTTGCGCGCCTTCGAAAAGGATCGTGCTGCCAGCTTTCCACTCCTTGTGAAGGGCGGGAATGGTATTGATGACGTGCGGTTTGAGTCGCGCGAATGCGGCGAGCACTTCGTCGGCCTGCTGTTTGGCGTCGAAGGTGGGAAGGCCGAACTTGGCGAGCACCTCGTTGGCTTCGGCGGTGCGGTGGGCGATCATTTCGCGGAAGTATGCTTCGTTGAGCAGGTCGGCGACGCGCAGGCCGACGCGGTTGATCTTGTCGGCGTAAGCCGGGCCGATGCCGCGCTTGGTAGTGCCGATCTTGCGGTCGCCGAGGGCGGCTTCGCGGGCGGCATCGAGTTCCTTGTGCAGGGGAAGGACGACGTGACAGCGGTCGGAGATGAAGAGCTTGTCGGGAGTGATCGAGACGCCCTGGGCTTCGACTTTCTCGATCTCGGCGACGAGGCCGATGGGATCGACTACGACGCCATTGCCGATGAAGTTCTTCTTGTTGTCCCAGAGGATGCCGGAAGGAAGGAGGTGCAGGACGTATTTCGTGCCGCGGGCGATGACGGTGTGGCCGGCATTGTTTCCTCCCTGACCACGGACGACGACGTCGGCGGTTTCGGTAAGGTAGTCGACGATCTTGCCTTTTCCTTCGTCTCCCCATTGGAGACCGGTGACGATGGTGTTCATTAAAAAGAGCCGAGTGGACAGTGATCAGTGATCAGGGTTTGAAAATGGGAAACGCCAAGACGCCAAGGCCGCAAAGAAATCATGACTGACTCCATCTTGGCGCTCTTGGCGTCTTGGCGGTGAAATTTTTATTTGGTCGAATCGATGAGCGCGGCGAATTCGTCGAAGAAGTAGGTGGCGTCGTTCGGGCCGGGGGCGGCTTCGGGGTGGTACTGGACGCTGAAGATCGGGTGCTCCTTGTGGCGGATGCCCTCGACGGTCTTGTCGTTGAGGTTGATGTGGGTGACCTCGACGTTGTCGGGGAGATTGGTGCCATCGACGGCGAAGCCGTGGTTCTGCGAGGTGATTGAGATCTTGCCGGAGCGCAGGTCCTTGACGGGCTGATTGCCGCCGCGGTGGCCGAACTTGAGTTTGTAGGTCGAGCCACCGAAGACGTGGCCGAGGATCTGGTTGCCGAGGCAGATGCCGAAGATCGGGGTCTTGCCGATAAGTTGCTTCACTTCCTCGTGGATGTAGCCGAGTGCGGCGGGGTCGCCGGGGCCGTTGGAGAGGAAGACGCCGTCGGGCTTCTTGGCGAGGACTTCGGAGGCGGGAGTGGTCGATGGGACGACTTCCACTTCGAAGCCAGCCTGACGGAGGCGGCGGAGGATGTTGTATTTGATGCCGAAGTCGTAGGCGACGATGCGGTGCTTGACCGGTGGCAGCGGGAGCCAGTTGTCGGGCTGCTCGGTGACGACGTTTGGCAGGGTAAAGCGGCGCGAGTCCTGATCCCAGGTGTAGCTTTCCTTGGTGGAGACTTCCTTGACGAAGTCGCTGCCTTCCATCGGTGGGGAACTCTTGGCGGTTTCGATCGCTTCCTCGGCGCTGAGCTCGGTGGTGATGCAGGCGCGCATGGCTCCGAGCGAACGGAGGTGCTTGGTGAGG
This sequence comes from Haloferula sp., assembly GCF_049672945.1. Lineage (NCBI taxonomy): Bacteria > Pseudomonadati > Verrucomicrobiota > Verrucomicrobiia > Verrucomicrobiales > Verrucomicrobiaceae > Haloferula > Haloferula sp. The sequence goes on from NZ_JBATWY010000010.1 coordinate 51,653, forward strand.
GCGCGGGTATCGATGTGCTCGATGCCGATGATGCCGTGTTCGGTGAAGTAGTCGGCGAGGGTCTGGCGCGAGCGGTAGTTTGAGGCGACGGGTGAAAGTTCGCCAATGACGAGACCGCGGACATGCGGTGAGGCGGATTCGGCGTCCTCCGGGGTGACCCCGTAGTTTCCGATCTGCGGGTAGGTCATGGTGACGATCTGTCCGCGGTAGGATGGGTCGGTGATGATCTCCTGATACCCGGTCATCGAGGTATTGAAGCAGATTTCGCCGGTGGTGGTGCCGGATGATCCGAACGCGCGGCCTTCAAAAAGGCGGCCGTCTTCAAGGGCGAGGATGGCTTTCATGGGACGATTTTGGCGGGCCAGGAGCTTGCGAAAACAGCGTCCGGGCGCGCGGCGCGGGAGGTTAGGAG
>NZ_JBATWY010000011.1:0-4045 GCF_049672945.1 Haloferula sp.
TCTCGACGAAGGTCACGTCGGCGACGCACCACGGCTTGGGGATGGTTTTCTTGGCCATCCGGCCAGAATGGGCCGAAATCCGGGCGAAAGATAGGCTTCAGAAAGGGCGGCGTTTACCCCGCTTACGAAGGTGGGATATTTCACGCCGCATTGCTCGGCGAAGGCCTGGCCGCTCATGCCGCTCTGCTCGTAGGCGGCCACGACTTCGGCCTTGAACTCGGAGCTGTAGGGGGCGCGGCAACCAGCCGTTGTATTCGTCTTGTTTGGTTATTGCGGTCCGGGATCGGTTATCCCGCTAGCATTTCGTTCGCTGCCGGGCACCGTTCCGCGCTTGGGTTTATCGTATTTTCCCAGCCATTTGCCCGTTTTACGGTCGATGATGTCCGATGTTAGAATGTTGGGAACCGTATCCCCGGTACGTTTCTGCCATTCATTGAGCGTCTTACTCAGTTGAGCTAAGATGTCAGCAGACTCGGACTTGCCTGCCAGGTTCTCGAGTTGATGGGGATCGGTGTCGACATTGAAGAGCGCTTCGGCCGGCCTTGGGTTCACAAAGATCTCCGCTTGTGCAGCCGTGAGCTTGTTTTGCTTCTTCAGATTCAACAAGTCTTGGTATGAGGGCTGGCTGAGGTGGGCAGATACCAATCCCGCTCCTCCGGGCCGCGCGTTCCGTATGTAGACCCAGTTTTTCCAGCGCACCATTCGTTCATGCGCCTCAATGTCATGCCAGTTGTGTTCAGCAAAAACGTATTGTCGAATGGATGCGGAGGGATTCTCGATGACTGGGATCATGCTTACGCCCTGAATGTTGCTAGGGATGGGCACTGCGGCCAGTTCGAGAATTGTAGGGGCAATATCGATAGCACTGACCAGAGACCGGCAAACGCTTCCTGCTTTGTTAATACCCCTTGGCCAATGTATGACAAACGGTGTTTTGATCCCGCTGTCGTAGAGCCATGTCTTGCATCGAGGAAATGGTCTGCCGTTGTCAGCCATGAAGATGATGACCGTATCATTTAGGACTTCCTGTTTCTTCAATTCCTCTAGCACGAGACCTACATAGCGATCCAGACGCTGGACCTCATCGTAATATCGGGCCAAATCTGATCGGGTGGCGGGCGCATCCACCATATAGGGTGGAATTACGGCATCAGCAGGCAGATGCTTCTTTTTCTCGCCTTTCCCATCCCACCCGCGATGCGCGTCGTATGAAGCGAACCACATAAAGAACGGCCGGTCTTTTGGTCGCTCACGGAGGCATTCAATCCAGCGTTCTTCACCTCCCGGAAGGCTGTTTACGACTGTATCGAATGCGGATCTGGCATGAGCGCCCAAGTGCCACTTCCCGGCAGCGGCAGTGTGATAGCCAGCCTTTTTTAGTTCTAAAGGGAACATGGGCTGGTCTTTAGGAAGAGGCAGGTGCAGTTCGGGGGCTCCCGTATTGTGGGGGTACCGACCGGATATCACGCTGCAGCGACTGGGGCTACACTGGCTGGTTGTCAGGTAGGCGTTGGTGAAGCGAATCCCATTGTTGGCGAGTTTGTTAACGTTGGGAGTTCGGATGTTCGGGTGGCCGTAGCAACCAAAATCATCGTCAGAGATGTCATCCCCGATAATGAGCACGAAATTCGGCCTTTTGAGGGCAGATGGCTCTGCACGGGAGTGCTGGGATGTAAACCCAGTGACAATTACGATGATGACATACAAGAGATGGCAAGGTCTTCGATCGATTCTAATCATAGCTCATAATCCTCTCGCTCAACCCAATAGAAATAACGCGCCGAGGTAAAGCTCGGATATATTCAGACGACCAAAGAACCGTAGGCAGCAACTCTGGCGCTGAATCCCATTGAACGTCGCAACGGCTTCCGCCGTTTCGACGCAGAATTAGGGGCAGAATTAGGGGTCAGTCAAGGTTGTCCGCTTTCCTGTAATCCCTTTCCAGCTCTTTCAACAGCTTGGTCCAGAATTAGGGGTCAGTCACAGAATTAGGGGTCAGTCAAGGTTTTCCGCTTTCCTGTAATCCCTTTCCAGCTCTTTCAACAGCTTCGCCGCCGCCTTCCAGTCGCTTCCCCACTTCCCCTTCGTAGGCGAATGGGACGTCAGCCGTCCGGCCCGGGTGGGAATCCCCATCGCCAACTCCTCAGCGACCCAGCCAACCTTCACTGTCGTATGTCGCCTCACCATCATCCCGATCACCCGCTTCCGCCAGTCACCCTTCGGCAAGGACTTCAGCTCTCCCGGCACGATTTTCGCCAAGCGTAGGCCGACACGAATGATCCGACGCGCTTCACGCTCTCCGTGGTCCCGCATCTGCTCACCCACATAGCCGGACTCGCGTCGATACCTCTTCTTTCCCCTTTCCCCCTTCCCGCTTCTGACCCGCAGCTAGTCGATCCAGCATGCTTTCCCGAAACGACTCACCGCCAAAATACCAGCCTCGTCTCAAGCTTGACTGCAAGGTCCGCTCTCCCTCCCCCGGAGCAGAGGGGATCCCCTTCTCCTGACGCGCAATTTCCTCAAGATGCGCAAGGTACCTGCGCCGTTCCGCGACCCTCTCTCCAGCATACCCCCGCTGCGCAAATCCAAGATCCGCCCTCACCCAGCCAGAGCGCTTGCGCGGAGGCAACAGATAGTCGCCCAGGCTCGACCAGGGGTAACACTCGAGCCCCTTCCTCAAATTAGCTAAGCCGGCACGAAATGGGTTGAGATGGACGTAGTCGATCAACACCGAAAGGTGAGTGTCGCTTTCCACAAGCACGCTCTTGTAGCGACCGCCAAAGAGATGCCCCCAGAGCCCGTGCCGGGCATTCATCCGTTTCGTCCAAGTGTTCTGAAACCAACGCATCCCCTCGACGAGATTGGGCTGCGGCGTCTTGAAAATGAGATGGTAATGATTGCTCATCAGCACCCAAGCGAACACCTCCCAACCGGTACGCTCCACCAATTAAGCGAGCAAAAGGGAGAAATCCTCCCGATCTTTATCGGAAAAAACGATATCCTCACGCCGATTACCTCGCGCCATGCAATGATACATCGCGTCGGCGAATTCAATCCGTTGCTGCCTTGCCATACGTCCACTCAGCCAAACCTAATGAGCCCAAGCTAGCAAAAGGTTGAAAACCTTGACTGACCCCTTTTACATGCGGCCTTCGAGTTCCCGGGCGATCTCGCGCTCGGTTCTTCCGATCAGGCCCTTGCTGCCGCGCTCGATCAGCTCGGAGAAGGCCTGCTCGGCGATGCCGACGCAGCGGAGAATGGTCTGGTGTTCCTCGGCATCCTTGCACTGGCGCTGGCGGGAAACGAGAGAGGGCGCGTCCGAGATTTTCAGGCCTGCGGCGGCGGCTGATTTTTCAAGGGACTTGTAGCTCGCGGCGCTGATCCGCGCGGGATCTAACAATAACTCGTTGATGCCGCGGCGGCTGAGTTCCGAGGTCAGGAAATCCTCCAGCTTCACGCGGTCGATGGAACGTTCCGACGGGAGCAGCAATTCAAAATCGCCAATCGCGGCTTCGACATCGTGCATCAGCATGTGGCGTGTGATGGCGAAGCCGCCGTCCTCCCAGAGGGCGAGCCAGGAGATGCCTTCATCGACACCGGTGAGGTAGTTGATGTCGATCGGGTGGCAGATCAGGAATGCCCGATGTCCGGGAGTTGATGGTTCATGGGATCCGGCAAGTCGGTCGCGGCGTTTTGCGAAATCGAAGTTTGGCATGATGAGGGTGACTGGATGATTGAGATTCAGAACAAACCGAGTTCGGTCACCGAGAAAAAGTTCGCGGCCTGCGGCTCCGGTTAGGATGAGGAATTTGAAGAAGCGGGCGCTCCGTGCTTTCTCGAACGTCACCACCCTCCCACGCCTGGATTTCAAGAGCCGACTGGCGGGTTTCGATACGCCAGCTGTTTGCTGTTTTCAAAATGGTCTTTGGCATCGTGGTGTCGGCCTCGATTTTCGGGGTGAACCAAAGGGTGGCGGCGATGGCCGCTGTTGCGAAAGTCTTCATTTGGTTTTCGTTGGGTGGTTGAAGCGATTTGTGAGTCGAAA
>NZ_JBATWY010000012.1:0-1927 GCF_049672945.1 Haloferula sp.
TCGTGCGCCGCGAAGCGCCAACACCCTTCGGAGTGGGAGACTCCGGCCAGCCTCGGGCGCATCCGGGCTGAGAACTGGAAGTAACTGCGTCGCCGCGAGGCGGGGTGGGAAGCAACGAAAGGAATCTGACAGACCGTAAGAAAGACAAAATTGATGAACACGATTCGGCCACAACAGACTGGCGAGCCTGCGAGGTATTGGCGAAGCCCCGACGCGAAAAGCGTCGATCCCCGACGACAAAATGCGTTGCTCGGCGGGGAAGATGTTGGGGTGGTTGGTGACAGTATGTCAGGCAAGGGAGTTGGCGTGAACGCGGGAGATCTGCCGGGGCAGGATGCCGAAAGGTGCCCGGCAGAAGTCAGAGCCGCCATAAGAGCGCAAGCAAGCCATGGGAAATCCTATGCCGGAGTGACCGGGACCATGGAACGAAGCCGGGTAATGATCGGTGGAGCAAAGGGCGGCAGGAAGGTGGAAAGGCCGAGACCATGAAACGCGAAGAAGCATCCGCGTCAGTTCCCGCAAGGGATAAACAAGCGGAAGAGGACTTGTGGCAGTGCTACAAGGCCGAACGCGGAGTATGGACGGAGCCGATGCTGGGAGCCCTCGAAAGAGGGATCAAAGGAAACAAGTGGTTCAGCCTGATCGACAAGGTCAGCACAGAAAGAACCCTTCAGCTGGCATGGGAAAAGGTGCGGTCCAACGCAGGGGCCTGCGGCGTGGACGGCATCACGGTAGGACACTTCGAGAAAGACAGCCAAAGTCGGCTGCTCGCCGTGAAGGAGCATTTGAAAACGGGCACCTACCAAGCCAAGCCAGTCAAACGGGTCTGGATCGCCAAACCTGGCAGCGTGGAAAAGCGACCCTTGGGGATACCCACGGTCACCGACCGCGTGGTGCAAACGGCCCTGAGAATGGTCATCGAGCCCATCTTTGAAAACCGTTTCCACCCGCACAGTTATGGCTTCCGCCCCGGACGCGGTTGCAAGGACGCACTGAGGCATGTGGAGAAGCTGTTAGAAACAGGAAGTCTGCATGTCGTGGACGTCGACATCAGAGGCTACTTCGATTCGATCCCCCATGATCGGCTCATGGACCTCGTGCGCGAGCACGTGGTCGACGGGCGGGTGTTGGGGCTTATCGAGGGATTCCTCAAAACAGGCGTGATGGAACACACTGGCTGGAGCAAGCATGAAGACGGCACGCCGCAAGGCGGCGTCATTAGCCCGCTGTTAGCCAACATCTATCTCGACCCGCTGGACTGGCTCATGGCCGGTCTTGGTTTCCAAATGGCGAGGTATGCGGATGACATGGTCGTCCTCTGCCGCAGTCAGGAAGAAGCCGGGAAAGCGCTCGAAACGATCCGGGAATGGATGGCCGGAGTCGGACTCACCCTTCATCCAGAAAAGACCCGCGTGGTGGATATGAACCCAGCTGGGAGTCACTTCGACTTCCTCGGTTATCGGTTCATGAAAAGCCGCAAAGGAGGGATGCTGAAACTTGTCCGGCCCAAGAGCCTGCGCAAATTGCGCGAATCCATCAAACCCCGGACCAAGCGCACCAGCGGACGTAGCATGGAAGCCATGGTGGCCGAACTGAACCGGAAACTCCGGGGCTGGTATGGCTACTTCAAACACGCCGACCCCAGCGAGATGCAGAGAGTCGATGGATGGACGCGCGGGCGACTGCGTTCCATTCTGAGAAAACGTCGCGGCCTTCGCGGTCGTGGGCGAGGACGTGATCATCAACGCTGGCCCAACCGCTACTTTGCAGGACTTGGGCTCTTTTGCCTGCTGGATGCCCAGAGTGCTGAAGTCACCAGTCTCCGTAACGGAGCAAACCACTGACTGGAGAGCCGGATGCGGGAGATCCGCCTGTCCGGTTCGGAGGGGGGAGCGGCGCAAACCAATGCGCCGTTCCTACCTCTATC
>NZ_JBATWY010000013.1:0-39291 GCF_049672945.1 Haloferula sp.
CCTGTCGATGGACGCTGTCCACATGATCAGAAACCGCTTCGCTATTCGCTTTCCGCTGCCAATCGCAAGGAGTGAATGCAACCGGCATGGAAGAGACCTTAGTCCGCCGCACGCAACCTGGAGACGCCCGACATGTCCGGAGCGATGTTCACGCCAGTTGTCCCAAGCGATGGGTTGAAACTCACTTCTGACTGATGGGGAGCGACGAATGGGTTATCGACCATGAGTTTCACACCCAGCATCAACGAACCAAGGCAGGCCATCGAAGAAAGAGCCACTATGCCCGGCCCCCATGCCCAAGCCACAAAGGCGCGGGAAAAGAACTGACTGGAGAGAATCATCGCAATGACCACGACAAGCCCGCAACCAAGTGAGAACACCGGCACCCAGATCCGCAAGGCATCGGGGATCTCTCCGACCATCATGCGTGTGAGGGTGGCACAGCACCCGGCGACACCCAAGACCATCAGCATCATCCAGATCCAAGGCACTCTAGGGCGGGGAATGTTCACCACTCCCACCTTGCCGATGCCGTTGAGAATATCCTTCACCGTCTTCACTCCGAGGCAGGCATTGAGTCGGCGCTGCTCGAGAGACTCGGTCTTTTCACGCGTCCTGGTCTGGACACGCATCAGTTGGGAAATGCGTAGCCGTGCATACTCAGCAGCGACCGCTTCGTGATCTCCCTGCACCATCGCCAGCGCACGTGCCCAGGTTCCGGGCTCATACTCCGCACGTAGTATTTCGTGCCCGACACGGGCTGAAATCTCTTCGGGAACCGGCCTTCTCGTCTTGAGCTCGCTGCCCTTCTTGATCGAATCGTTCATCGTCTCGGTAAGTTGGGGTTTCCGTTAAGCGGGACGCCGTCTGGCGAAGATGAGAAGGAAGCCCAGGGATGAAACCAGGAGCATCGCCGAGGAAGGCTCCGGCACGGCCGCAATTCCGGCGGCCCCAACCGATCGATTGATCTGAGACGAAAGGATCGAGGAAAGTCCTTCATCAACCGCACTCACGCTGACAAGCGCGGACATGCCACCAACCGATCCACCAATGACATTGTCCGCATAAAATGACTCCAATTGGTCGGCTTTCTTACCGACCACCGTCGCATTGATCACATCAACCCCTCGTCCGAGTGCCGCCAAGCTCGCAGCCGCCACATCGTCGGAATTGCCCTTTGGCTTGGTCGAACCTCCGACCTCGATGATCTGCAATGCCGAGCTGAAGCCATTGTCCAATCCTCCAACCTCATCACCGATGCTCGTCAGCCCCTGAACCAAGGCATCCTGATAAGAGTAGTTGCCGCCCTTCGGTTCGGCGACTGAGCGAAGCTTGCTGGCGAAAGCTTCTGCCTCGACCCTGTTGCTGATGGCCATCCAACCGACTCCCGCGGATGAGCCGGAATCCTTGACGCCATAGAACGACAGCGAAACCGCAATCTTGCCCGTCCTGCCGGAGGCGATCGAATCCAGCACCGCATCACTGGTAAGGGCGTCGGCATAGCCGCTCATCAGGCGATTGAACTCGCCTTTCTTAAGCCCGCCGTTCGATACATCGACGAGCAGGAGTAATTCAGAATCAACAGATTCTGCGGTTGCCGAACCAGAACCAAGCAGACTCCAAGCGCAGACAATCGGCGCAAGAATGCTCAAGACATGGGACAGCGAACCGCGACACGGGACAGTCGCAGGTTTCATGGGGTGTGGGTGTGGGTAAGGTTGGCGACGACTGATCTCGTGGGAAGATCGGTCACCTCAAACAGCGCCGTGATAAAAGTTTAAGATTGCCAAACTATCAAGATTATTTTTATAAAAAATTCATGGTTGATCCATCGCGCTCTCATCGAAGCTCATTGTCATCACGCGTCGCGTTGGCAGCAGCCCTCCTTTTGGCGGGCAGTTTCGGCATGTTCGCGACGTTTATGGTCCCGCCAAAGGTGCAGACTAAAAATCAGTCCGCACCTGGAATCGTGAGCGCCCCGGCGGTGCTCGTGTCACCCACTCGCCATCTAACAGATATCGAGACCGCACCCCGACCGCTCACCAAACCCGCTCCGGAAGAGCTCGTCGCCTTCTGCTCGGATCACGTGACCGAGAACCGCAGCTTTGTCATTTTCCAAAACGGCACCTGCGTCGTGGTCAATGAGCCCAGCCTCGATCCGATCAGCGACGCCCGCGAACGACTGCTTGCGTGCGAAGACCCAGAAGCGCGCTTCGTGCCCGAGCTCACCCAGGACGGTGACCTGATGATCAGCTTCAAGGAGCCGGTCTTTCACAACTTCACTGAAGAACAGCGCGCCGAACTCGAATTGACCCTCAGCCATCTGACTCCAGCCCTCCTGACTCCGAAGGAAAAAGCCAGTGCGGGCGACGACTGGGTGCCGCCCAGCCACGCCCAGTTCGGACTGCTCGCACGCCGGCGGATGCTCGAGGATGCCGCTGATCCGAAGCCCGTGAAAGTCATCCGGGCCAAGGGGCGCGCGACGGTGCAGAACTGATCCCGGACTTGCCGTGATTCGCATCAAGGTCTGAAAGGCCCTGTTTATCACAAGCGGCGCTTGGCGACGGGCCACACTCCGCCCCATCTTCCCCCCACTCATGGCCACCTGCGAACACTGCGGCACCGCCTTTTCCGCTTCGGAAGAAACGGAAAAGTACTGCTGCAAGGGCTGCGAGTTCGTCGCCGAAATGATCCGCGATAGCGGATTCGACCGCTTCTATGATCTGAAACAAGGACTGGCCACCGCACCGGTGCGATCCCGTCCTTTCGAAGAACACGATTTTTCCTGGGCCGAACCCCTGATCACCAAGGGCGAGGAAGTTGCCGAGGCCAAAGGGGGCTCGGCTTCGATGGATTGCTCGCTCGAGGGCATTTCCTGCGTCGGCTGCGTGTGGCTGGTCGAGAAGCTGTTTGAAAAACACCCGGGCGCAATCCGCGCAGCAGCCCATCCGGCAAGCGGCCGACTGCATTTGGAATGGCAGTCCGGCCACTGCGATCTGCCGGAGTTCCTGCAGGAACTGACCCGCTTCGGCTACGTCGCCGGCCCCCAAAACCGCGGGGCGCCCGATCACGAACGCCGCCGTCTGACAGCGCGACTCGGTCTCTGTGGTGCCTTCGCGCTGAATGCGATGGGGTTCACCCTGCCGACCTATCTCGGTATGCCGGAGGACTTCGAATTCGCCGGACTTTTCCGCCTGATCGCCTTCCTCTCCGCAACCTTGGCCATGCTCGTCGGCGGCGGCTATTTCATTGAACGCGCCTGGAGATCACTCCGCGCGGGAACCCTGCACATCGACCTGCCGATCGCCCTCGGACTGATCTCCGCCTACATCGGATCAGTCGCAGGGTGGGTCATGAACATCGAAGCCCTCCGCTACTTTGATTTCGTCGCCACCTTCGTCTTCCTGATGCTCGGTGGGCGGTTTCTCCAGACCGCCGCCGTGGATCGAAATCGACGTCGCCTGCTGCGTGCCTCGCCCCTCCCCACCAGCGTCCGCTCCGGCGATGCACAAATTGCACTTGATGCCATCAGCGCCGGCATACTCTTCCAGGTCGAACCGGGCCGCGCAGTGCCCGTCGCCTCGACCGTCAACGCCGACGAGGCCGAAGTCTCCCTCGAATGGATCAATGGCGAAGCCGAGCCGGTCGTCGTCACTGCCGGCACGCGCCTTCCTGCCGGTGCGATCCTTCTTTCACGGAAAGCCCTCGCACTGCGCGCCGAGGAAACATGGGCGGATTCCCTGCTGCAACGCCTCACCGCCGACGATCACTCCGAACGATCGTCGCCGATGCTCCAGAAGCTGCTGCGCGTCTACCTCGTCGCCGTGCTGGTGATCGGCGTCGCCGGTCTGATCGGCTGGATCATCGCCGGCCAGCCCATCGTCGGAATACAGGCAATGATCTCCGTTTTCGTCGTCTCCTGCCCCTGCGCCCTCGGCGTGGCCCTGCCGCTTGCCGACGATCTCGCCGCCGCCCGCGCCGAACGCAACGGCGTCTTCGTCCGCAACCCGACCCTCTGGGCGCGACTCAGAAACGTTCGCCACGTCATCTTCGATAAAACCGGCACCCTCACCCTCGAACGTCCGGTCCTTCTTTCCCCCGAGTCCGTCACTTCGCTCGCTGAAGATGCCGCGCGCGCCCTCGCTCAACTCACGGCGGGATCCCTCCATCCGATTGGCCGCACGCTGCTTGAAGCTCTCGGTTCCCGCGGGCAGCGGCTTCTCTCCAACAGCGCCCCGATCGAAGTCACCGACCATCCGGGTCACGGTGCGTCGATCGATGATGACGGTCACCGCTGGACCCTCGGGAAATCCGGTTGGGCCGGGGATGCCAACGATGGCTCCACCTCACTCTGTCGCGATGGACAGCGCATCGCCTCATTCCACTTCCGCGACACCCTGCGCCCCGGCACCAGGCAGGCACTCGCCAACCTCCGTCAGCGCCAGAACCAACTCTGGATCCTCTCGGGTGACACCGCTGAAAAAGTACACACCCTTGCCCAACAGCTGGAAATTCCCGACAGCCATGCCCATGGCTCGCTCGATCCCACCGAAAAAGCAGAGCGCGTCCGGAAAATTGATCGCAGTGACACGCTCTACCTCGGCGACGGAGCGAACGACTCCCTCGCCTTTGATGCCGCCACCGTGACCGGCACACCTGTAGTCGACCGTTCTCTGTTAGAGTCGAAGTCCGACTTCTATACGCTCGGTTCCGGCCTCGGATTCCTGACCACTCTTTTCGCTGCCGCCGACGCCCGGGCGAAGGGCGTCCGCAGCGCCTTCACCTTTGCCTTGTTCTACAATCTCGGCGCCGTGATTCTCTGCCTTGCAGGGCATATGAGCCCGCTCCTCGCGGCGATCCTCATGCCGCTTTCCTCGATCATCTCGGTGCTGCTGGTGACTTTTGTAAGATTGAAGGAAGCGCCACAAGCCGCTAGCAAGCCACATGGAAGTTGACCCCACGGACCTGCCGCGAAGCTTGCGCCAAGAGATCCTTTTCGCCCGCGAGCGGGTCTATCGCTTCGACCAGCCGACTCCGCTCGAGCGCCTCGATCTGCCCGGACCCGGTCCGGAGATCTGGGTCAAACGCGAGGACCGCTCCACGATCAAATCCTACAAATGGCGAGGTGCCTGCAATCGTATGGCCTTGCTGAGCAAGACCGAAGCGCAGCGCGGAGTCGTCACCGCCTCGGCGGGAAACCACGCCCAAGGCATTGCTCTCGCCGCGAAGGCGCTCGGCATCCATGCCCGCATCTACATGCCCCTGCCGACACCCAAGGTGAAGCAGCAGGCCGTAATCCACCACGGCGGTGAGTTTGTCGAAGTCATCTCCATCGGCGACAGCTACGACGAGGCGATGCAGGCGGCACGCAAAGACGAGGAGGAGAACGGTGCGATCTACATTCATGCCTACGACGATCTCGCCGTGATGGCAGGCCAAGGCACGCTGGCGGACGAAGTCGTCCTCTCCGGTCACGGCCCCTTCGATGCCGCCTACCTGCAGATTGGTGGTGGAGGGCTCGCCGCGGGGGTTTCGACCTGGCTCAAAACCTACTGGCCCGAGATCCAGACGATCGGTGTCGAGGGCATCGGTCAGGCATCGATGAAAGCCGCCATCGAAGCAGGTCATGAAGTGGCTCTCGATCAGGTCGACCTGTTCTGCGACGGCACCGCTGTTAGACAGGCGGGATCCCTTCCCTTCAAAATCTGCCGGGACAGTCTCGACGGGATCGAGACCGTGACCAACGCCGAAGTTGGTGCCGCCATCCGCGTTCTTTGGGAAGGCTTGCGCTGCATCTCCGAACCCTCGGGTGCCATGGGTCTCGCCGCCGTGCTCAAGCATCGCGAAAAGCTCGTCGGTAAACGGGTGCTGGTGATTCTTTGCGGTGCAAATATCGACTTCCTCAAGCTCGGACTCATCGCCCAATCTGCTGGCACGGCGGGGCAACACAGCCGAACCCTGAGAGTGCACATTCCCGAGCGTCCGGGTGCCATGCTCGACCTCTTGGACAGCTGCTTTACCGACCTCAACATCACCGACTTTCAGTATGGAAAGACTCATTTGAGCGAAGCCTGGCCGGTCTTCACCCTGAATGCGGAGGACTCCACTCGACTCGAAGGCGTGTCCGAAAAGCTTGATGCCGAAAAGTTTGAATGGCAGGACCTCACTGGCGCAGTCGACGTCTCCTTCCGCTCAATCCCGCTGCGCGCCGATCTGCTGGAACATCCGGCATTCCTGAGGCTCGATTTCTACGAACGTCCCGGTGCCCTGCACGACTTCCTGGCACGGCGAATTCAGGGAAAAGCCAATCTATGTTACTTCAACTACCAGCAATCCGGTGAACGCATCGGACGCGCCCTCATCGGACTCGATTTTCCTTCGCTTTCCGAACGCGATGCCCTGCTGAGAACCATCCCGGACCAAGGTGAAGGCTACCGTCTCTGCGAAGTGCTGGATGAAGCCACCTGCAGTCGTCTAACAGGCGGTGTTTGAACCTGCATGAAATCCTTCTAAAGCGATGTCTCAACGCCAGCCTGGCTCCGGATGTGGAGATCACGCTGCGGGAAAGGAATCTCGATAGCGGCTTCCTTGAACCTCCGGTTGATCTCGGCGTGCAGATCGGTAATCGCCCGTAGGCGATTGTCACGATCAGGCAAGTAGCAGCGCAGGACCAGGTTGAGCGAACTGTCGCCGAACTGCTCGAACGAAGTGAAGGGCGCGGGCTCATCGAGGACGTAGGGATTCTCCTCCGCGACCTCACCGAGAATTCGCAGCGCAGTCGGGATGTCGCTGCCATAGGCCACGCCCACCGGGACCACCACACGATTGATACTTGAGGTCAGGGTACAGTTGATCAGGGAACCGGTGATGAACTGCTTGTTGGGAACCACAAAATCCTCGCGATCCCAGTTGGTGATCGTCGTCGCCCTCATCCGGATGCGTGAGACCACGCCGCTGATCCCATCGACCACCACCACATCCCCAATCCTGATCGGGCGCTCAAAAAGCAGGATGATGCCGCAAACAAAATTCGCCACCACCTCTTGCAGGCCAAATCCGAGACCCACACTGAGGGCTGCGGCAATCCAACCGAACTTCGACCAATCAAGATCCACGATCTGGAACACCATCGCCGCGATGATCGCCGTCGCGACATACTGGACGATGGTTACCAAAGCGTAGCGACTTCCCGAATCCATCGAGGAATCACGCAGACCCGCCAATTCCATCAGACCCGGCAGGTTCTTCACGACGACGCCACCCACCCAGACGACCATGATCGCCCTGACGATGTCAGTGATGGTCAATCCTTCCCCAAAGGTAACGCTCCCCATTCCGGTCTTTAGTGGAAGCGCCGAGGACCAGAACCACCAGATCCCAATCACCACACCGACAAAGATGAGAGAAAAGATGAGTCTGCGGGTCTGACCGCCAAGATCATCAAGGTTCAACTCAACGTCGTCAGGCGCAATCGTGGGCACATCCGTCGCATCCTCCACCTGATCGGTCACCATGCGGCGGGCTCTTCTTTCCTCGATCATCTTCTCCGCTTTCAGCCGGCGCTCCTTGATCATGAACCAGCGGAGGATGAAGGCATAAACCAACAATCCAAGGATCCCGATTCCAAGAGTGCCCATGTAGACGAAGCTCAGGGCGAGAGCCGTGTTGAAGTAGCCGATCGCCGCCAGCAGCGCCATGGCGACTGGAGCCGCCCCCACCATCCAACTCGCCGAAGTTCTGAGCCAGGTGTAGCCAATAAAGATAGTGTCAGCCTCCTGGTCGGCCGGCTTCAGCCTCTCACTGCGCAGGGCCCTGATCACCAAAAATGCTATCCAGAGATGGGAGATGATGAAACATAGTCGGCCCAGGCTGTCAAAGTGGTCGGAACTCTTGTTGAAGACCGTCGTACCTACGACTAACAAGGCGGGAACATAGACGATGATGATGGAGGAAAACACCTTGCGCAGCTTGTGCATGCGGTCGTCGTCCCAGCGAAAGTGAACGTCGCCCAAGCCTCCGATCCGGGTCACCGCCCGGAGGAACTCCGAGACCACGACGATCAAGGCGACCCAGCCCAAACCTCGCCCCATCCCGCGAACCCACTCCGAATCCCCCGAATACCGAGTGACCACCCACCCTAGAAATCCAATAACGAGCGGAATCGGTAAGGCTAACAAAATGGTGTAACCTAGGGCTTTCACCGTATGACGATAGGCATCGGTCGAAATGCGGCGGCTCTTGTGACCGCAGGTTTTCAGCGCGGAAACGATCCGGGGTCGAATCACCAGCAAGGCAATTACCAGCAGCGCCACCATGCCAGCCTGCACCGGATGATTGAGAACCTCCTGCCGAATCGACACGAAGCCTTCGCGTCCATGCTTCCCACTGAAGACCCACTTGATGGCATTCGGCAGGTCGGTAAAAAAAGATCGTCCAATCGGAGGCGAACTTTTCATCCAGAAGAGCTTGCCAGTGAGATAGACACGAAAATTCTCAACTTGGCTACGAAATGACTGCTCGTTCGAAATCAACAAGGTGAGCTCCCTGATATGGGCCAGGTAGTTGGCTCTGAGAGTCTCGATCAACTCGCCCCGAAGCACGAGCATCCTGCTCACCTTGGGATCCGTGGAGCTCGTAAGCTTGTCTTCAAGAGCCCTGTCGCCGACCATCTGCTCCGCCTCAAGATCGGCGAGGCGAACTTCTGAGAGCTCCTTTTCGTGCTCATTGATCGCAAGCACCACCACTCGATCGTTCGGCAACGCCCGCAGTCGCTCAATCGCCCGTTGGGAAAAACCTCCCTCCAGTCCGCCCAGTTCGACCTGGCTCTTTATTCGTGAGAGCTCGTGATTCAGGACATCCAGTTTTCGGCGAGCCTCGTTCTGGAGACGATTCGCCTCCGCCAAGCTCGATGCCGACCTGCTTACCTTTCCGGAAAGTGCTTCAAGTTCCTCCCCCAACTCCCGAATGGCAGGACCATCCCCACTCAAGTCATCGGTCATCTCCAAGGTCTGCTCCTTCAGTTGCTGTGCCTCCTCAGAACGCTGCTTCTCGAGGCGCTCCTCGATCGCCGCCACCACCGCCTTTTCGTTCTCGACGAGCCTCTTGCTCAGGTCGCGCTTGGCGAGCGTCAGCGTCTCACGAACCTCCTGACTCAACTGCTCTTGCTGGAGCATTCCAATCTCTGCAGACAGCGCCTCGCGCTCAGCGAGAAGCAGCATGCGCTCGGAATCCTTCAAAAAGGATTCGGTGGCTTTGGCCGGGGGAAGCGCGGCCACCTTGGCATTGAGTTCCGCCAATTCATCATAGGCCGCGGGAAGCCGCACACTCATCTCGCTTGGCCGGGCCCGCACTCGCTCCAGCTGCTGCTGCGCCGCATTCAGATTGGAATCAAGCGTGCCCAAGCTGGCACGTCGAGTTTCCAACATCTTGCGCAGTCCCTCGACATCATCCGGAAATTCGAGCTCGACCGCCTCTTCCACTGTCGGAAGCTCGCCTGTCCGGCGCAGCACCTGCTCGGTTTCCTTGGGAGCCAATTGGATCGATTCACTGAACTCGCTCTCCTTGAGCCGACTCGCTTCCTCGCTTTTCACGGCATCCATTGCCGCCTCGAATTTCTTCGTGAGGGCATCCTTGACGCCTTGCTCGAGTTCACTCTTCTCCAATGCCGACAAGCGGCTTTCGATATCCGCGACCTTGATCGAACTCTCCTCCGCCACATAGGACTCCGTAGGAGGTTCTTGGGCAGCAACAAAGGGGCTCCATACCCCAAGGAACAAAGCCGCAAAAATCGCGTGGCGTGATCGTTTTCCTAACCTCATCTTGCGTCTCAGGTAAACGCACCGGAGCTTCCATCAAGCAAGCCAGAACTCGAAATCCTCCCTGCTGGCTTCCTTTGCTTCCACTCCATCGTCTCGTTTCAGGTGACAAATCCCACCATCGTTTTTTGAGCTCTAATCGCCCATGAGACCGATCACTTTCCTGCGCACAGCCATCGCTGCCATGGCCCTCAATTCCTGCACCACCAGCACCATCGAGGTCGAGTCGAACCGTGTCGCGGGAATCGAGTAATCAAGCTAAAAACCTGGGAATGGGTAGCCATTGATCGGAGAGCAGCCGTCGATATGACCGAGAGCGACGAGGAAATCCGCACTGCATTCGTCGCAGAAGTCGAGCGCATTCCCGCCAAGCGTAGCCACACCAAGGTCGGCCAGGCCAAATCGGACCTTTTGGTCTACCCTCGTGGCGTCACCGCCACCGTTGGACAAGTTGCTTCCTCGAACAATCGGATTTTCTCAGCCAACTATGAGCCAAATGACCAGAGAAGCAGATGGCTCGGAGGCCCTGGCTATCAGGGAAGCACCACTCGCACCAGTGCGCGCTTCCTGGTCACTGAACCCTCGGCGGAAAAGATCGTCTGGCAGGGCAATGCCCGCATCACTCTGGATGATCGCCACTAGGGAAGCGCTGATTAAAGGCGCGGGCCGGCGCTCCGAGTCATTTTGTCTTCTGACAAGGCGTGACGAAGGAGTTGGTCAGGACCAACGACTGAGGAATAACGCAATCAGAGGACAAAAGGGCCGGAGTTCTTCCCCCCGGCGAGCAAAGCGAGCGACTTGTTCAGACCTTAAAAACCTTCGACGGCTTGCGGATTTAATCAGTGTTTCCCTAGCAGGCTACAGTGCTCCGAGACGCCAGGGTCGTCGCTCGCAGACTCCTACAGGGCTTCCCCTCCAACCGCTGGGCGCACGAAGCTTCGGGGGGCTTCCGGCAAGCACTGATTTCCGGCCATAGGGCCCGAAAAACAAATTGCGAGTCTTGTTTGTTGGCCTGGTGTTGAATTATTGGATTGTCCATCCTAACCTCCACCCACGCATGAGCGACGCCGCCAAAGCATTCGAAGCCAACCTTCATCAAAGGTTGAAGGCCTCCGACGTGTTCCTCAACTACCAGCACGCCTTCAGGATCGCAACAGGACTGCCGCTCCGCCTCGTCGGGGCGAATCCCGACCAGTGGTGCCTGGATGAGCACGCGGTCAACCGCAGTCCCTTCTGCGAGACCCTGAATCTATGCGCCTCCGCCTGCCACGCCTGCATCGACACCAACCGTCGTCTGATGGAGGAAGCCGAAGTCAAGGGACCCTTGTCCTGTCACTGCTTCGCGGGCCTGACCGCCACCGCCGTGCCAGTCCGCATGGGAGCCACCACCATCGGTTTTCTGAAAACCGGCCAGATCTTCTCGAAAATTCCCGATGAGCGGGATTTCGAAAACTTCCTCGGGAAACTTGGCCGCCGGAATCTCGAGGAAGGAACTGAAAAAAAGCTGCGCGAAGCCTATTTCCAGACCCGTACGGTCGAACCCGAGCGCTACGCCAGCATGGTCACCCTGCTGCAAAGCTTTGCCAACCAACTCAGCCAGCACGCCGAATCGCTGGCAATCATCGAGGAAGGCAGCGAACCAGCCGCCATCGCCAAGGCCCGCAAGTTCATCCACGAACACCTCGACTCACCCCTGCCATTGGGCTCGGTCGCCCGCGAAGCCGGCCTCAGCGAATCCCATTTTTGCCGCCTTTTCAAAGAAGCAACCGGCCTCACTCTAACCGACTACGTCAACCGCTGCCGGGTCGAGTGGGCAAAGAAGGAACTCCTCAAGCCCGAGATGCGCGTCTCCGAAATCGCCTTCCTGGTCGGATACCAGTCCCTCTCCCAGTTCAACCGCAGCTTCGCCCGCATCGTCGGCCACTCGCCAACCCATTGGCGTCAGGAGAACCTCCGGCGCGCCGCCTCGTAGGATCACACGATTCTTCGTTGCAACCACCTCGACCTCGCATCAGGTTTTCCAACAACGAATCATGCAGGATCGCTACGAAATCCGAGACAAACTCGGTCAAGGAGGTTTGGGAGCCGTTTACCGTGCCTACGACCAGACCTTGAAGCGGGAGGTCGCGATCAAACGCATCGCCGTCAGTGACAACGAACCTCACAACGAGGAAGCGACCAAGCAGATGACCCAGGAGACCGGTGCCCTCGCCGCCCTCCAGCATCCGCACATCGTCACCATTTATGATGTGGGCACCGATGACGAAGGCCCCTTCGTCGTCATGGAACTTCTCAAGGGCAAAACCATCGATGAAATCGTCGAATCGACGGCACCACTGACTTGGAAGGACTTCCGCGAGTTCGCCATGCAGGTCCAGGAAGGCCTCGTCGCCGCTCAAGACCTCGGTCTCGTCCACCGCGATCTGAAGCCTTCAAACCTGATGCTCAACTGGCTTCCGTCCGGGAAGTTCCAGGTCAAGATCGTCGACTTCGGGCTCGCCAAGTTTGCCGCCGAACCCATCTTTCAAGACGTCACTGAAGGAGACGCCGTTTACGGCTCGATCTTCTTCATGGCCCCCGAACAGTTCGAGCGGAAGAAGATCGATACCCGCACCGACATGTATGCGATCGGCTGCGTCTACTACTTCGCCCTCACCGGTGAAATGCCGTTCCAGGGCGAAACCGGGCCTCAGGTCATGGCCGCTCACTTGGAGCATCGCGTGGTCCCCATTTCGGAAATCCGCCCGGATCTCCCCACCTGGGTCTGCGACTGGATCATGTGGCACATCAACCGCCTGCCCGAAGATCGTCCCGAAAATTCGAGGGAGGCTCTCCAGAACTTCATCGAGCTCGACGTCCCAAAGACCGAAACGATGAGCGCCACCGCCCCCCAGCCTCCAGCTCCCAAGGGACCTCGACTCATCGTGCCAGGGGCCGTGCCGGTCGCACCCGTCGCACCGAGTCCCGCAAGCGAAGAGCGGCCGTCGCCGCCGGTCACGCAGACCATGCCCAAGCCACTCAAACCGCCCGAAGACGCCCCACCAAGCCTGCATACCACCTCCCAACAGGCCTCGGATGCCTCCACCGCAGAAGCAGCCCCCGGCGCGCCGCCTCCCGCCGCCGCCGTCATCCCTACCGTCCAGCTCAAGACAGCAGGCGGACCACCTACGGCATCGATCGTACCTACTGCCAGAGTTGCGGGAACCCAGACGGCCCAACCGACCGTAAGTGAACAGGCCGGTTTCGGCCAAACCAGCATCGGCAGCGGCCCCACTCGGAAGGCAGGCCTCAGCGGCAGTGCCAAAATCGCCATCTACAGCGTGCTCGGCCTGCTCATCCTGCTCGCCGGCTGGATGCTCGTCATCAAGATGGGCGACAACAAGATCAACAAGCGCTACAACGAACTGGTCGAACTCGCCGCGATGCCAACCACCAAGGAACTGCCCGTCACCAGAGAGGACACCAAGATCCTCCTCGATTCCGTTCGCACCGGCGCCAACAAATCCCGGGAAACGGTCTACAAGGCGCTCGCCATTGCCGAAACCACCGACGGTTCCGATGCCGACGAAATGATCGCCCGCTTCGCCACCGAAGAGTTGCTGACCGACGACATCCGCATCGCCCTTCTGAGCCGGGTGCTGCGCAAACGCGCCAACCCGTCCTCGCTCAATTACCTGCTCGAATACTCGAAGGAAACCGCCAACGAAGAAGTTGCCGCCGCCGCTCTAACCGCCGTCACCGACATCGGCGGTGAGGACCAGATCGACAACTTCATCGATGTCATCGAGTTCAGCTCTTCAACCAAAATCCGGAAGGCCGCCGAAGGCGCTCTGGAGAGTATCCTCGCACGCTCCGCCCACCGCGAAAAATGGGGTGAGAACATCGCCTCGAAAGTCTCATCGGCTACCGACGACAGCACCCGTCGCACCATGATCCGACTGCTCGGCGTGACCGGAGGTAAGGCTTCCAGAAAAATGCTCACTGAAGTCCTCAACGGTGACGACAAACTCGATCAACTCGCCGCGATCGAAGCGATGAAGTCCTGGCCGGATGACTCGATGTTCGCACCGCTCATGGATTTCCTCTCGCAGCAAGCGGACGAAACCATCCGTCCGAAAGCCTTCAATGCCGGATACGTCTTCCTCATGGATGACAAGCGCGAGCGCAGCGACAAGAAGAACGAGGAGCTCTGGAGATTGCTGGCCGACAACGCCAAGACGCCCAAAGAACAGGACACCATGATTTCAGGACTGGTCAGCATCGCCCAATCCGAATGGCCGATCGAAATCATCGAGAACTTCGCCGAAACCTCCGACAACGACCGAGTGATCGACCGTTCCGGAGAGGGAATCAAACGCATCCGCGAGCGACTCAAAATCCTCGAAGGAAGCAAAAAGGATTTCGACGAAGAGTAAGGGCCCTCCGGAATCCCCCTCAAGATCTTTGGACCAAGATGGACAGGATCGATTCGATTCTTATGTTGGCGTCCTCGATCCAAGGCTCCCCTTCGGGACCAGTCCCGATGATCAACCAGATGATTCCTGAATTTCTTGGCTCTCATCCAATTCATCCCATCCATCCTGGTCCGACTCTTTCCCTGGCCTGATCGCCCTGCGCAAACTCACCCGTCTTACCATTGGACCTTCCGCGCCCAATGCCCTAAGTCCTCCCCCGCCATGCTCGACATCCGAGAGATCCGTGAGAACCCCGATGCCATTCGCGACCGCCTCAAGGCCCGCGGTGGCGACCATTGGACCCTGATCGATGAGGTCCTCGCCTGCGATGAAGCCCGTCGCAAGGCCGAGACCGAGAAACAACAGCTCCAGTCCCAGCGCAAGTCGACCTCGAAGCAGATCGGCATGCTCAAGTCCAAGGGTGAGGACACCTCGGCCATCGAAGCCGAAGTCCGCGGCATCAACGAACGGATCACCGCCATCGATGCGGACGCCGAAACCGCCGCCAACCGCCAGAGCGAACTGCTGCTCAACCTTCCCAACGTCCCCCACGAAGGCTGCCCGGTCGGTGCCGACGAAAGCGCCAACCCGGTGATCCGCGAATGGGGCGAAAAGCCGGACATCGCCGCGCCGCAGGACCACCTCGATCTCGCCGAAGCCCTCGGCATGATTTCCATCGACGACGCCACCCGCATCGCCGGCTCCGGCTTCGCCGTCTATCGTGGAAAGGGCGCCCGCCTCGAACGTGCCCTGATCAACTTTCTGTTAGACACTCAAAGCGGCGAACATGGCTACGAAGAAGTCAACGTCCCGCACGTCGTCAAACGCGAATGCATGGAAGGCACCGGACAGTTGCCGAAATTCGAGGACGACATGTATGGCACCGACGCCGGTGAAGACGGTCGCAACCAGATGTTCCTCGCACCCACCGCCGAGGTGCCCGTCACCAATCTCTACCGCGACACCCTGCTCGCCGAAGCCGACCTTCCGATCAAGCTCTGCGCCCACACGCCCTGCTTCCGTCGTGAAGCAGGCAGCGCCGGACGCGACAACCGTGGCATCATCCGCATGCACCAGTTCGACAAGGTCGAGCTCGTCCAAGTCGTTCATCCCGACGACTCGTTTGCCGAACTCGAAAACCTCCTCGGTCACGCCCAGGCGATCCTCGAAAAGCTCGGCCTGCACTACCGCACCATCGAGCTCTGCACCGGTGACATCGGCTTTTCCGCCGCCAAGACCTACGACATCGAAGTCTGGGCACCCGGCCAGGGCAAGTATCTCGAAGTCTCGAGCTGCTCGTGCTTCACCGACTACCAGGCCCGCCGCATGAAGCTCCGCTTCAAGGATGCCGACGGCAAAAACCGCTTCTGCCACACCCTCAACGGTTCCGGCACCGCCCTGCCACGACTCTACGTCGCCCTGTTAGAGCAATACCAGCAGCCCGACGGCTCGATCAAGATCCCCGAGGCCCTCGTGCCGTATTTCGGATCCGAAGAGATCCGCTAAGGGAGCAAGGGCGTTCCCGCCCTGTCGAGGAAACACAGTCGCTCTGACCTCCCGAAGGAGCACGCGAGCTATCCTCTTATCGTTCGAAACTGCGAGCACCCCAGGCGCTTCGACAGGGCGGGAACGCCCTTGCTCCTTTGGTCACTTCTTGAACGCAGCTGCAAGACTTGCAAATGCGTCATTTCCCGGGCGATCCGCCTCGAGGATTGCAGCTTTTTGAAGCGTGATCAGTTCCTCCACACCCTTCTTGGCAAGATCCAGCATCAAAGACATCTGCTCACTCGTAAAAACGGCCTCTTCACCACTCCCCTGCACCTCGACGAATTCAAGCCGCTCGGTCATCACCACATTGAAATCCACGCTGGCATCCCGGTCCTCGGGATAGTTCAAATCGAGCACCGGCACGTCCTGATAGACACCGGTGGAAATCGCCGCGACCAACTGGGTCAAAGGAAACTCCTTCAGCTTGCCTTCACCCATCAGTCGATTCAGTGCGATCGCCATCGCCACGCAGCCACCGGTCACCGATGCCGTCCGTGTGCCACCGTCGGCTTGCAGGACATCACAGTCGATCCACACCGTCCGCTGCCCGAGCTTCTTCAAGTCGACCACCGCGCGTAGCGCACGACCGATCAATCTCTGAATTTCCGAAGAACGCCCATCGAGCTTACCGCGTGAAATGTCGCGCTGTTTGCGATCAAGCGTCGAGTAGGGAAGCATCGAGTACTCCGCCGTCAGCCAGCCGCCACTGACACGCTGCTGCTTCATCCAGCGTGGCACGTCTTCCTGAATCGTTGCCGTGCAGATCACCCGCGTATTTCCAAAGGAAACAAGCACCGAACCATTCGCATGGGGAGCCACATCCGGAATGAAGGAAATCGGGCGGAGCTGATCGTTGCTGCGTTCGTCGGGCCGGGTCATGTCGCGGAAGTCAAATGCCTGACCTCGAACATGGGAAGCGCCAAAACAAGTTCCTCAGGCTGCACCTGAATGATCAGCCTTCAAGGCACGACGAAAATCTCCCCGCTCTTGGGATCCTTGGCGAACTGACCACTTTGAAAATCACTGACGTTGACCCGGTGATGGGGCGGATAAGGGCTTTCCACCACGTCGGGATTGGAAGTCTTGCGCGCGACCGGGTAACGCGAAGTCACTGAATCCGCCGGGCTCGATGGCTCGGCGGCTGGCTTGTCCGGGGGAATCCCGTAGCGGGCATAGTCACGTGGCTGATCCTGAGCAGGAGGCAACACACCTGCGTCGCGCTCGATCGATTCGATCAAGTCGGCCTGCTTTCGATAGCTGCTGCACGAAGAACAAACAAAACCGAGTGAGAACAAAAAAAGGACAGGAAGGCTGAGCGGCTTCATGATTCGTAGGATTAAGGAAAGCGTGATCCGTTCAGGACATCGCTCCCCGCTTCATCAGGTGCTTGGAAAAGATCGTCATCTTCCTCGCTTTGGAAAGACTGTATCGCTGCGAGTAAACCTTGAACTGGTCCTTGCGCATTTTCCCGAGAAGCGAGTGGTAGATCTCCCGCATGATCTCCGCCGCCACCATCGCCTTGCGGTCGGAAGCGGGCAGCGCCTTCGCCGCCTCCAGGTAGTAGGCCTCGGCACGATCCGCTTCGAAGGCCATCAGCTTGTGGAAACGATCGTCGTGGACTTTCGCAGCAAGATCCTCCTCGGAATAACCAAACTTCTCCAAGTCCGCCATCGGCAGATAGATCCGACCTCCATTGTCGAAGTCCTCCTCCACATCGCGGAGGATGTTCGTGATCTGCAGGGCATGACCAAGAGCCACCGCATACTTTTCACAGCCCGGAACTTCGCCACCGAAAATCCTCATCGCCACCAAGCCCACGGCACAGGCCACTTTCCAGGTGTAGCCGGAGAGATCATCCCAGGTTTCGAAGCGCTGGGGACGCAGATCCATGCGGCAACCATCAATGATCGCTACCAGAAGTTCGGTGGGAATCTCACGACGCTGCTGCATCGCCAGCAGATCCTTCTGCAGCGGGTCAGCGTCAGGAAATCCTGCCATCAATCCTTCGCGCCAGGCTTTCAAGCCCTCCTCACGGGTCTCCAGTGACATCGTCAAGTCGTCGGCAAGGTCGTCGATCACCCGACAAAAGGCATAGAAGATCACCGCGTCATCGCGCCGATCCTTCGGCAGGATCTGCAGGGCGAAGGCCAGGTTGGACTTCGCTTGGCGGGTAATTTCAGAAGCGTCGCTCATGCAGAATGGTCCGGAAGCATTGTTGCCAAACAGCGATAAGGATATGCGTGCATTTGCGCAGCAGTCCGCGGGCCGAAGACGACCTAATCAATAAAGCCCCAGTGCCCGGAACCAAAGGGCCACAGGGAGAAGAGGGCCGGTCCCACCACGTTGAAACCACGCACTTGACCCCAGTAGCGGGAATCCAGTGAGTTGCCGGTATTGTCACCCAATGCAGCATACTCGCGCAGCGCAGGCGGCGCATCTGCTTTCAATTTTAAGACATCACCGGGGCCTTCCAAGGGCGCGCGAGGAAAGCCATTGGCTCGAGCAGAAGTTGCATAGGTGTATCCGCTCTGCTGGCGGCTTCCATCCGCTCCCGCCGCATACTCGCCTTGAGCTTCAGCCACCCGCTTGATCCCCGCCTCCTGCAGAATCTTTCCGTGATTCAGCAAATTGGGAGGGTCGATGGAGATCGCGTCCCCGGGAATCGCACACAGCCGCTTGATGTAGTGTTGTCCTCCGGACTGTCCGCTCATCACTCCCGTGACCTCGCCGTGGGTCGGGATGGCCCGCGTATCAAAGACAAACACTTCACCCCGGTCCGGCTTGCGGAAGTGATAGGAAAACTTATCGACAAGCACGAGATCGCCGGTGGTGATCGATCCTCGGAGAATCGGATCGCCCGCCGAGTAGGTATTGGCCTGCATCGTCACCTTGCCCGTCCTGGCATCTCGCTGACCCCTGACACCCATCAGCTTTTCGGTCTCACCTCTGGCAGCAGGAATCTTGATGCTGGTGCCATCACTGAAGTCGACCTTGGTGCGAGTGAAAAGAAACCACGAGGCATCGCGGATGCCGACCACCTGCTTGTCACGATCCGCCACGAGATCCTTGTATGTCTTGCCTGCGAACGCCCAGTCAAAGGCCCGCTTGCCAATCCACGGCATCTTGAAATCCTCACCCTCTTCCTTGATCACGATTCCGTTCAAGGTCGGCTGCATCGATCCCGTCGGAATCCGGAACGGCTGCAGCACGTAAGCACGCAAACCCAAGGCCACTACCAGCGCCACAAAGATCACCTCAACATTCTCCTCCCAGCCGTTCTGGCGTGTCGAAATCGGCATCGCCTGCTCGCAAGTGGCACGCAGTTGCTTGCCCGCCTCCAAGGTCGCTTCGCGATCTCCAGATTTCATCGCGGCGTGCAGATCGCTCCGGCGCGATTCGATCTCGTCCACCCGGTCCTCCTTGAGCAGGTCCTTTTTGTAGTGAAGAAACTTCTTCGACCCCTTGTAGAGGTGCTTCGCCTCCTTTTTCCAGCGGGGCAGCATGAAATCGAACATCGGGGGAAGCATCAGGCGCGATCCCCCTGCTTGCAAGCCCTCAGGGCGGACTGTCAGACAAACCCGAGATCATTTCAGGCGCTTCCCATCGACTTCTAGGGCCGTCATCCACCATTCGTGTGCCTTGACGTGAACCGGACGTTCCACCCACTCGACGAAGCGTCCGGGCCAAATGCTTCCGTCTTTCGCTTGCCAATGATCAAAGAAGCTCACCTCCACATCCGCTCCCCGAGTGCTTGCCAATCCATCGATCGTAAATTGAAGCCGCCTCATCCATCCGCTGTCGCGACCGATCCAAACAACGAAGCGATCTTCCTCTGAAAATCCAAATCCCGGGGAAAGCCGCCCCTGCACCCGATCACAAACTTCGCCCCCCAGTTCCTCCTCCTTGAGGAGCTCCAGACTCTGCCCTTCTTCCAACAAAAACGAAGCCCCAAAGAGAAAAGCCGTGTAGGCATCCGCGACCAGCGCGGACGCATCCCGGATTTCCTCGGTCACCGCCTTATCCCCGACATCCTCATAGTTTACTTCGACCTTCCCAGGAGTCCGTATCACCGTCTTCGTGCCGCCCGGCCCCCGATGCCATTGCTTCACCACCCGCGATCGGGGTTCGTAGATCTCCCTCGAGCTTTTCCGAAATTCAGCGTCGACAAGATCGGGCTGCAGCCGCTTCACAAGACCCGTCCAATCGCCATCGTACGAGACCTCGACCTCCTGATAGCGCTTCCAAAGATCACCCGTGGCATCCGTTGAACGCTTTAGCACCCTTTCTGCCTGGCGGCTTCCCGCTACGGGCCGGCCTTCGCCAGGAACCACCAAACTGGAACACGCAGGAAAAATGAGTGGAATCAGAACCGTTGCAAAAATCCTCATGGTGGCTCTCTCGTCACGCCTTCATCCTCCGTCAAGCGTCCGAATTCCCTCGTCATCTCCGAGAATCTCCCACGGAATCCGCCCGTAGTATCGCTTCAAGCCCAAACCCAAGCCCATGATCCGTCCCTTTCTCACCCTCTTGCTCATCGCCGCGACGCTCCCCCTTCACGCCAAGGTCGGAGAATGGCGCACGCTTCGCGATGAGCAGGGCAACGCCCTGATGGTCCGTTTCGAGGGCATCCAAGACGACCGCTACCTGCTCAGGCGCCAGAAGGACGGGCGGCTCTTCGAAGTCGCCCCTGGCCTGCTGCCCGACGGCGAACGCACCCGATTCGAAAAGGAAGCCAGCGACCTCAATCGCGAACTTGAGATGCTTCGAAAAACCGTTGGCAAACCCTTGTTTGCCGGCACTCCCTTCGAAGTCCGCGACGCCTCCGAAATCGCCAAATCCCTCGGACTGCGCCCCGAGTCGAAGACCAAGCACAGCACCAGCTGGCGCCTCTACGCCGACAGCACCTACCGCCTGTTCGGTGCCAGACCCTATTCCGTCGCTCTCTATGCCGACGCCAGCGGCCACCCGACCAATCTTTCGGCGGTCTTCGCCAACAAGGGCGACTTTGGAAGTACCGCCGGCCAGGGCGAAGAGCACTTCACCGGCGGCACCGAGGCCACCATCAAATCGCTCGCCGCTGCAATGGAACGCGACGAACAAGCAATCGAGAAAGCCATTTCCTCCGCCTTGGGCGAGGCCGAAACCCAGCGCTACGGCGAAGGCAAGAGTCGACGCACCGTCAAACGCTGGGACTGGAACGGGCACTCCCTGCTTCTTTCCAGTGAGGAAAATGAATATGTCTCCCTTTCCATCGTGCCACTTGAACTGGCCGAAGCGGGAGGCAAAACGGCCAAGGTCCGCGACAGCGAGATCAAACAACGCTTGGCCGCCGACGTCACCCGGGACCCCAATGGCGACGTTTATCTCAGCCAGGTTCCGATGGTGAATCAGGGACCGAAGGGATACTGCGTCCCCGCCACATTCGAACGCGCCATGCGGACCATGGGCATCACGGCCGACATGTATCTCCTCGCCATGGTCGGCGAAACCTCCATCGGTGGCGGCACCTCAGTCCAGAAGCTTCTCGAAAACGTCCGTTCCCAAGTCTACCGCAAAGGCCGACGCCCGAAAGACGAGAAGGTCAAGAGGCTCCGTATTCGAGACGTAAAAAAGTACATCGATGACGGCGTCCCGGTGATGTGGACCATGCGCTCGCTCAACGAATACAACAGTGTCGCTACCAAAAATACCCAGCGCCGGAAGAAGGTCACCGACTGGAGCGATTGGGCCGCAACCATCGCGGAGGAAACCGCCGAACTGGTCGAAAGTGAACAAGTTCAGGCCAATCACCACATCTGCATGATCGTCGGATACAACGAGGCCACCGGCGAGCTCGCCGTATCCGACTCATGGGGCCCGAGCTACGAACGCCGCTGGGTGCCCCTTGGCCTCGCCAATTGGGTCTCCCAAGGCGGCCTGTTCATGATCCTTCCTTAGGGCGCTCCACCGGAATCGGGGCCTTGCCAGGTCGCTTTTCCATTGAACTATCGGCCCTCCTGACTAATCCCTTGCCCCACCATGCCCAAGGTCCACATCCGCACCTACGGTTGCCAAATGAACGAGCGCGACTCCGAACAAGTCGCCCAAATGTTCAGCGAAGGCGGCTACACAGTGACCAAGGATGAAACCGACGCCGACGCCATCCTCATCAATACCTGCTCGGTCCGCGACCAGGCCGAACAGAAGGCACTCGGCAAAATGGGCCACATGGGATCCCACCGGAAACAGAAACCCCACGTCGTCTACGGCTTCATGGGCTGCATGGCCCAATCACGCGGGCCCGAACTCTTCGAGCGCGTTCCCCATCTCGACGTCGTCGTCGGCACCCAGAAATACCACAAGGTTTTCGAATACGTCGACCGCATCCTCCAGCGCCGGCTCGAGCGCCGCATGGACGAACTCGAGCTCTCCCTCCACGGCGAGAACGTCTGTGACGTCGACGAAGAAGACGGTTCACAGAACACCATCCGCGACCACGTTCCGAAAGCCCACCAATCGACCGCCTTCGTCTCGATCATGCAGGGCTGCAACATGCGCTGCTCCTTCTGCATCGTTCCCGATACGCGCGGGAAAGAACGTGGCCGCCCGATCCCGGAGATCGTCGAGGAAGTGAAAAGCCTCGTCGCCCATGGTGTGAAGGAAGTCACGCTGTTAGGCCAGATCGTCAACCTCTACGGCCGCACCGAGTTTGAGAAGATCGACGGCAAATCCCCCTTCGTCCAACTGCTCGAAGCCGTTCATGCCATCGATGGCCTCGAACGCATCCGCTTCACCTCGCCCCACCCGATCGGTTACCGCGATGACCTCGTCGCCGCCTTCACCTACCTGCCGAAACTCTGCTCGCACATCCACTTTCCGATGCAAAGCGGCAGCGACACGATTCTCAAACGGATGCGCCGTCCCTACAAGAACGCCAAGTTCATCGAGATCTGCGAAAAGATGAAGGCCGCCCGTCCCGACCTCGCCATCACCACCGACATCATCGTCGGCTTCCCCGGCGAAACCGAAGAGGACTTCCAAGCTACGATAGACACCGTAGAACGCCTCGAATTCGACAACGCCTTCGTCTTCCGCTACTCGAAGCGCAAGGACACCCCCGCCGCCGAGATGGAGGATCAACTCCCCGAGCAGGTCAAAGAAGAGCGGAACCAGCGACTGCTCGAAGTCGTCGACCGCCTCGCCAAGGCGAAGAACCAAGCCCTCGTCGGCACCCGCCAGCAGGTTCTCTGTGAAGGACCCAGCAAGAACAACAAGCAGACCCTCACCGGTCGCACCCCGCAGAACAAAATTCTGATCTTCACCGGTGACGAAGCCAAACTGACCGGACAGATCCTCGAGATCGACGTCAGGGAATCCACTGGCTTCACCCTCTACGGCGACGTCGTCTGATCGCCAAATGGTGGGCTTGCCCCAGAAAAACCTCAGGACTTCCGGGGATTTCAGAGCCCAAACATATTGTTATCTAAAATTTTTAGATTTCCCAACCAATCGAAGCCTGCTAACGATCCCACCTTGACGAGTGCGGCTCCGGCCGTTCTTTACGAGTTACTGTTCCCCCCGGCCACTAACACCCAAGGGCATCCGACGGATGCCGTGCCATAGAACAGCCCTCATGAACCTTCGCTCCCTCGCAAGTCTTACACTGCCGACACTCGTTCTCGCAGGGCTTATCTCGCTTTTTTTCAATAAATCCGGGGTGCCAAGGGCTGAACCTCGCCAAGCACCCGTCCGACAGTCCACTGAACCTGCCCGCGGGACCGGCAACTTGGAAGCGGGAACGCCCTCGCGGCCTCGGCCGGACACGCAATCCAGAACCACTCGCCCAAGATCGGCCTTCGAGCCCGTCGACGGAAGCGCTGGCAGCATCCGACCTACCGCAGCCCTTGGCCTGCCGAAGACTGAAAAGGCCATCGCCGCCGCCTTTCAGAAAGCCGTCGGACCCGCCCTCCTCCGAGCCCTTCCGGAAGAACGTGCCGAACAGATTTATCGCCATTTCAAAGATCGTATCAACGCCCCCACCGAGCCTTATACCTACCTCTGCTGGGCGGAATCCGCCCCGATGGCCGTCGTGGAAGCCTCCCACCTCGCAGAAACGGCGGCCAAGCAGTTGATTGCTGCGGAATTTTCCACTCAGGCCTTCCAGTCCCTCGGCAACAGTCGATGGACCTTCACCGCCACGGACGGCAGCACCGGCGCCAACGGCGACCCCATCACCCTCACCTGGAGTTTTGCTCCAGACGGCACGCTTACCGACGAAGGCGACCCGAGTGACCTCATCGCCCGGCTTGCCGTGATCTACGCCTCACAGGGCGCCAACACCACCGATCCGCCCGATCAGCAGCCATGGTTCACCGTCTTCGAGACCGCCATCGAAAATCTCGGTTTGGAAACCGGCCTCACCTTTGTCTATGAGCCGAACGATGACGGAGCGGATATGGCCAACAACAGAGATGGCATCATCGGTACCCGCGGTGATCTCAGGATTCTTGGTGCGCCCATTGACGGCAATTTCAACGTCCTCGCCTACAACTACTCGCCCGGCTACGGCGACATGGTGATCGATACCAATGACTCCTACATTTCCAATATTTCCAACAACTCCCTCCGACTTCGAAATATCGTCAGCCATGAAGTCGGTCACGGGCTTGGCCTCGCCCACGTCTGTCCGATCGACAATACCAAGCTCATGGAACCCTTCATCAACCTCGGCTTCACCGGTGCCCAGTTCGACGAAGTCTTCTCGCTCCAGCGCAAATACGGCGATCACTTCGAAAAACTCGCCGCGAGCGAAAACAACGACTCCCCGGCCACCGCCACGCCCCTGGCACTGGTCACCGGTACGGCATTCATCGTAGACGAGCGGCTCAGCATCGACGACAACAGCGACAGCGATTTCTTCGAAGTAAGCGTCGCGGCCGGGCAATCCCTCACCGTCACCGTCACACCCACCAGCGAGTCCTATCTCGAAGGCGGGCAGAACCAGGACGGCTCTTGCGGAGGCGACACCCTTTACGACTTCTCCCTCTTCCACGACCTGGCGCTCGAGATCCTCGACACCGATGGCACCACCCCGCTCGCCACCCGGAACCTTCAAGGGCCCGGTATTCCCGAGGTCATCAATTATAATTTCAGTGCTGCCGGTACCTACTTCGTCCGCGTCGCCGGAGACAGCACCAACAACACCCAGGTTTACTCGCTCGAACTCACCCGCTTCGATCCTGTCACCAATCTCTCCCTCTCTCCCATCGACCTCATCATGGATGAAGCAGACAGTGGCAACACCGCCAGCTTCACGGTTCAATCGTCGACGCCTGCCACCTCCGAGATCACCGTTTTGTTCACCACGTCGGGCACCGGTTCAGCCAGCGACGTGACTGAACCCTTGACCGCCACCATTCCCATCGGCGCCAGCAGCTCGGACCCCGTTGTCCTCTCCGCGGTTTCCGACCTCATTGTCGAGGGAAGCGAAACCCTTTCCCTCTCAATCCCCCAGTACACCTCCGGCGCCGTCCCTTACGGTCTGGGCAGCCCCGGGACCCTGGACATCGAGATCCTCGATGCACCGGCTCCCGAAGTGACACTCGTTTCTTCGGACCTCATCATGGATGAAGCAGACGGCCTGAACACCGCGAGCCTGACGCTCAACTCCTCATTCGCGACCTCCTATCCGATCACCGTCACGCTTTCACCCAGCGGATCTGCCGAAGCCAGTGACTTCTCCGGCTCCCTGAGTGCCACCATTCCGGCCGGACTAACCGCCTCCGACCCGATTGTCCTCAGCGCCGTCTCCGATCTGGAAATCGAAGGCACGGAAACCTTGACACTCACCGTTCCCGCCCAAACTCCCGGTGTCGCTCCCTACGAGCTGGGCAGCCCTTCAGCTCTCAATGTCGAGATCATCGACAGGGTCGCTCCAAGCCTCTCGGTGACCGCCACCACCATTGTTCAAGAGAGCTTCTCCGAACAAAACGGCGCTGCCGATCCCGGTGAAACCGTTGTTGTCGAAATCACGCTTGGGAACGACGGCACGGCCGGCACCACACTCGTTGATGCTACTCTAACAGGGCCTGTTGGCTTTACTGCCTTCGAAGGCGATGCCACCTATTCGGAGATCGCCACATCTGCGAGTCAGGCAGCAACCTTCACCTTTGCCCTCAGTGGCGATTGCGGTGAAACCATCGAGCTCTCACTCGCGGTAAGCGATGAAAGTGGCTACGCCGAAGTCTTTCCAATCAGCATGCTGCTCGGAAAACTCAGCCCTAATCAAGTCGAGGACTTTGAGCACGGAGGAAGCCTGCCCGCAGGTTGGTCCACTTCCAGCGACGGCAATGGAATCGATTGGGTTGCCAGCAACACTACGAGTTCTTCAGGAACCTATTCGGCATTTGCTCCAGATGTTTCGAGTCAAGGCACCTCTTTCCTCACCTCTCCAAGCATCGATATCGATTTTGAAGGCGCCACCGTGAGCTTTGATCACGACTTCAATACCGAGAACACCTGGGACGGCGGAGCCCTCGAGATTTCCATCGATGACGGACCCTGGCAGGACATTCTGGACTCTGGTGGCAGCTTCACCGCTGGCGGATATACACCAGGGCAACTGAGGAATACCGACAACTACCTCAGCGGAAGACGGGCGTGGACCGGGGATTCCGGTGGCTTCATCTTCACCTCGCTGAGCCTGCCCGCCGGCCTCATGGGGAGTTCCATCCGTCTGCGCTGGGTGATGGCTTGCGATTCATTTGTCGGAGACGAAGGGTGGTATATCGACAACGTGTCCCTGCCTGTGCCGCTGACCTGCGACACCTCGGGTCCGGCGCTGACCCTCTCCGCATCTGCCTTGGAACTCTCTGAAGACGACCCCTCGCAGACCATTGAGATCGTCGTTTCGTGCGACCCGCTGCTACCCACCCTCAAGCCCGAGACCTACAACTTCGAAGTATCCGGAAGTGCCGATCTGAGCGACATCAGCAGTCTCGACTCAAGCCCCATCCCTGCGGGGGAGAGTTCGATATCCGTCGTCATCAACGCAGTGAAAGACGAACTCATCGAAGGCCCCGAAACTCTTTTCTTGGGCCTCTCCACGACTGTAGAAACAACCGAGATCAGCATCGCTGATACCGCCTACGCGACTTGGGCATTCGCTCTCGGTGCCGGCGGGAACAATCTCTTTGCCGAGGACTTCGATGAGGATGGCTCCATCAACATCGAGGAGTTTGTCTTCGGCACCAGCGGCGATGACCCCACGAGCAAACCTGACAAGCAGCCGATTCTCGATGGCGATATGGTCAGGATTCCCAAACCTGACGAAGCGCCCCCCGGCAGCCCGACGGTCATCCTCGAACTCTCAACCAACCTCGTTGATTGGTCTTCGGACGATGTGGTGGTCGGCCCCGAGTTCTTCGAATTCCCGCTGAGCGAGGCCCAGACCTTCTACCGCTTCGGTTTTGTGGCCGCACCCTGATCGGGTCTTAGTCCAGTCCCTGCTCGGTCGCAAAAGCTGCCGCAGCCGCTTCGTCCTTTTTCTTCCACTCCGCGTGGATCCTCTTGATCACCTGGTCGCGGTCTTTGCCACTCGGTAAGGTCAGCGCCCACTGTGCCGCAGCCTCCGGTTCGTAAGGTGCCACCGTTTCCGCATAGGATTTGACAGCAGCCTGCTTGGTCGGTCCATCCTCCGCATCATTCAGCCAGGTTCCAGCCGCTTGGAAATCATTACGGGTCCAGTCACCCATCAAGCGCGTCGTCCGCTCCTTGACCTCATCACCCGAATAAGCCTCACCCATCCAATCCAGCCACTTCCCGGTGTCCTTCTGAGTCTGATGATAGTTCAATCCCTCGCCAAAAACCTTCAATTCCTTATCGCTCAGGTTCGCCTCATTCAGCCATTCCACCGAGGCCTCATAGCCATCTTGGGTCACTTGCTGACCCAACGATCTCAGAACTTCCTGTTTGAGATCCTTCCCATCCGCCAACCCGCGCAGGGACTCCAACAAACGCAAACGCTCTTCCGAAGTGCTGGCGGCCCGCGCAATCCCATTCGCCGCACTGCCGCTATGCTCCATTTTCAACTCTTCCATCAGCTGAATCGCCATCGCCGGATCCTGTCGAGCTGCCCCGGCGATCACCGCGGCCTTGGTGTCATCCGTCACGAGGTCGGGGTTCTTTTCCCCGTTTTCGCGGATCCAATCCATGGCCGCAAAGGGATCCCTCTCAGCCAAACGTGAAAGCGAAGACGAGACCACGTGCTTCCCCATCCCGTCCATGCCCAGCAGTTCCGAGGACTCGGTATAAAGCGCAAGAGCCGCCTCCGGGCTCTCATTGGCTAGCATCATGATGGAGAAGCCAACGATCCCCTGGCGCATCTCCTCGTCGATCTCCGTGCTCCCCTTGAGCTCTGCGACCAAGTCCTTCAGCTGCTTCGCATCCAGATCGAGGAAGCGCTTCATGACCTGCATGACCTCTTTCTGAAACTCCTCGTCGTTCTCCCCCCCATTCTTCTCCCGCTCTTTCATCTTCTTTGCGAAAGCAATGATTTCCGCCGCAAAGGCCATCGTCTCCGCCTCGCGATCTGCATGCGCCCGGCTTAGCGGGCCTCTCACCAACTCCCCGCCTTCCCCCATATTGATCGCCATGCCCAAACCCTCCGCCTCCTCAACCACCCGTTGATGCTCGACCCGGAGCTGCGAAAGCTCCCGATGACTCCTCCAACCAAAGACCAGAGCAGCCGCAAGAATCAGCAGAGAAATGAGAATGGAGACCTTCATGTCATGACTTTCTGGAACAACCCCTACTGCTCGAACTTCTTGATCAACTCCGCGCGCTTCGCCTCGTCACCCACGCGCTCTGCCAAGGAACGGGAAAGCTCCACCGATTCCCCTCTAAGCTGACTATTGGTCAGAAATGAAACGATCAGATCGTCTCCCGCACCCTCTGCATGCAACTCCTCGACGATCTTTACCCGGCCCTCGAAGGTCGATTTCTCGCCCCACACATTGGCCAACGACTTCCCGGTGATCGCATCGACCTGATCCGGTGATTGCACCATCGCCCATGCCCTCATTTCATCCACCGCTTCCCGATCGACCTTTCCTTCCCCACCAAGCGTCTGGATCCGGTGCCTCGCCGCTTCGCTGACGATCGCCTCCTTCTCCGCATCGCTCGCTCCGATGTCCGAGATGAAGCCGTCGACCTTTTCAAACTCACCGACTCTCATCAACGAAGAGACCGTCTGGCGGTAGGCTTCACCGCGCTCATCCTCCGCCACTGCCGACCTCACCAGCTGCGCAAAGGCTTGGTGATCCTCCTCCTTCAACGAAGAGAACGCCCCCTGCTGGAAAAGCTGTTTGCGTTGATCCTCCGGCAAACCCTCAACCCGCTTTAGCGCCGCTGCCGGATCGCTCGAAAGCAGACTCCCGACCGTCGTGGCTTCGAAACGCAGCCGACTCGCACTCCTCCCGTCGAGTGCTTTGCTATCGAACGTCCCCTTCACAATTTCCGCATCAAACCACGCCATCGCCACCTCCGGGTCCTTCTCCTGCCATTGCTTGAACGCGTTCGACAACTGCCAGGTCATGCCACCTTGCGGATCGTTGATGCGGTCAAGATAGCGATCCAAAACCGCCTTGGGATCCTTGTTCACCAGCATCCCCACCAGCAACCCATCCAAAGCCTCGCGAACCTCCTTGCTCAGATCCAAGGCATCGATCTTCGCAAGCTCCGCGAGCAACTCATCGCCACTCAATTCCATCAGCGAGGTTTGAAGCTCCATCATCGCCCGCATGTCGGCCATCCGACCATGCTGACCCTCGGCCATTTTCGCCCCGAGGTCCTTCCAATCGATCTCGCCGTCGGCCGACTCCTTCTGTTCCTTCATCCGCATCGCCAACGACGAATCGCCACCGAAGTTCATCCCCGCCCGCACCGTCTTCATCCTCTCGCGAATCACTTCCGTCTCACTCCTGAGGTCACGAATCTGCGAGCGTTGGCTGCCAAGCCAGACACCGGCAATCGCCAAGGCAACCAATGGAGGGATCCAATTTCGAACATTCATCGATTCGCGTGAGATCAAACCTATCCAATCGCCCCAACCCGGTCCAATCCATTCACCAGTGGATCTTATAACGGGAGCCGACACCGACCACTCGAGGGGATCACCAGTCTTCCGCCACCCAGCGTCGGAACTGCGGAAACGCTTCTCAAACCGGTCCCTACCGATCACATAGGAACTCATCAATCCCTTGCGCAGCAGCCTGAAAGTTGGAATTCGATCCGATTGGGAACTTCTTTCTCGTCCAGGAGTGTCTTTCCCCACCCACCGGCTTGCGCTTCGCCCCCTCGTTCCTCAATCTTCTCCGCATCCATGAAGCCTCAATACGTTATCGCCCTCGTCGTGGTCGCCGTTCTCGCCACTGTGGTAATCGAGGAGACCCGGATCTCAAAAATGCGTGCGGAAATCATCCGCCTGCAAGCCCTCCCTGACAGCCGCCCGGCTCCCGAACCCGAACCCGCGGAACCTGCGGTGGAAATACCGCCATCCCCCGAACCTTCGATCGAGCCGACACCCGAGGTCGCCCCCGCTCCAGCCGCCACGCTCGGCCGGGTAATTCCCAAAGACTTTCCCGACCCCGACGATGCCACGATCAAGAGACTCGCCGTCGATCCCTACTCGGACTTCGCCTACGAGATCGGCCTCAACAATCGCGAGCGCGCCTACCTCGACGAACTGCTCGCACAACGAACCAGAGCCTTGCAGGAGACTGCCGCCAAATGGATGGCCGCCGACTCGTCCGGCCGGGATGATCTCGAAGATGACATCACGCTGATCATTGCCAACAGCGACGACCAGATCGCGACCTTTCTCAACAACGAGCAGGACGCGAAGGCCTTCGCAAATTACCACGCGATGCAACCGGAGCGCGAACAATTGACCGCCATGGCCGCCGATCTTGATGCCGCCGGGGCCACCCTTGAAATCGAGAAAGAAAAACAACTCATCGAAGCCCTCTATCAGGCCCGCGTCGGCACCGGCTCGCTCGATTGGAATTCCACCGCCGGACTGATCGCCCTCGATGAAGGAGGCACGCTTGAACAATTCGAGACAGAATGGACCGCTCAAGGAAACGCGCTCAAAGGTCTCCTCCCGAAATTCCTCTCCGAAACCGAAATGACCGCCGTGCTCTTGAGTCGCGAGCAACGGAAAGCCGAAATGATCGCTTCCCTCGAGCTCGTGATCGAAGCCATCAACGGAGGAGGTGAATAGGCCGCCCCTCCAATCCCAAAGGCGCAACCAAATCGGCTTTGGGCTGATGCTGCTCGGCGTCGCCGTCTTCATCGCGTTTCACTTTGTCTCCAGCAGGAGCTTCGTCGGCTGGAAGGCATGGCTGGAATTCTATGATGAGACTCGTTCGGGCCGACTTCTGAAGGACCAAACCGGATTGTTGATCTACAGCGGTTTCATCACTCTGAGCCTGGTCGTCATTGGTTGTCCAAGCGGCATCCATTGGCTCCGACGCAGTCGATTGTTAAAGTGGGTGCTGGTCGTCATGACCCTGCTATCCGCAGGCACGATCTGGTATTTTATTCTCCGGTATGGCTCAAACTCCGTGCTCCTGACCCTGGCCACCGCTCCCACCCTCACCCTGGCGGGCCTCCTTTGCCTGAAGCCCGAGCCACCCCCATCGCCACCCGGTCACTCCTAATCTCGCCAGCCAAGGTCGGGCGGGAAACGGGGTCGCCGCTGTGTCATTTTTCGCAAGCCACGAGGGTCAAAGCAGCTTGAAGACCCGGCTGGAGGACTTCCGCCTTGTCCACCGGCCCCTCCTCCCCTAACTCCAAGCCCACATGGATCCGTCCCAGGCAATGCACAGCTACGAAAAGCTCCCGCTCTTCGGCACCGGCCTCGTGCTTGGACTGTGGCTCGTCGGGCTCCACATCCTGATGCTGGTGAAGGCCGAGACCGTCCAGACCTTCCTCAAGAAGTTCCCAAGGAACCAGCAACTCGGCCAGATCCTCCTCGGAATCGGCATGATCTGGTTCTGGCTGCTCGTCCAACCGACCGGCAAGGGCGCACTCAACTCACTCGCCATGGAGCTCGGTGAATTCGACAAGCTCAAACCTTTCCTGCGCATTGCTGTCCCGGTTTCCATCATCCTCGTCGCCCTGGCGGTGAAGGAATTCCTCGCCGTTCGCGCCCTCGGCCTGCTCGGCCTGATGGTGGCCGCCCCGCTACTCGCCGCCGCCTACCTTGAAGACCCCACCAGTCGCCTGCTGATTCCGATCTTTGCCTACATCCTGATCATCAAGTCCCTCTACTGGGTCGGCATGCCCTACCTCTTCCGCGACTCGGTTCAGTGGGCCACCGCGAATCAAGGCCGCTGGAAAATGCTCTGCTTCGGTGGCCTCGCCTACGGCATCGCCGTGCTCGCCTGCGCACTCCTCTTCTGGAGAGGCCTCTGATGAATAGCGCGACCCGTGTCGCCCTTGTTCTCGGACTCGCCTGCCCGGCAGTCGCGGAGGAAGACAACTCGCTTCCCGAAACCATCGTCCTCGCCGAACGCCGCGAGCCGAAAGCCATCACGTCAGCCATTTGGAACGCCGAGGAAATCACCGAGTTCTCACCCCGTTCGATCGACGAAATCCTCTCCAACGATCCCTCATTTTCCCTCTACCGACGCCAGCCCGCCACGCTCTCCAACCCCACGGCGGCCGGTGTCAGCCTGCGCAATATCGGCGCCACCGCCGCCTCGAGGACGCTCGTTCTACGCGACGGCATCCCGCAGAACGATCCCTTCGGCGGCTGGATCAACTGGACACGCTACGAACCCTCCGCGCTCCAGTCCGCGGCCATCATTCCCGCCGCCGAATCAGCCGTTTGGGGAAACCTCAGCCCAGCCGGCAGCATCCGCCTGACCCAGCGGGAAATCATCGGCGACCACCACCTGCTCCGCCTCACCGGCGGCACTCAGGACTCCATCGGCGGAGCCACTTCCCACGAAATGATCTCCGACGACGGCTTGCTCGGTGTCGGCCTCAATCTCTTCGCCTTCCACACCGATGGCTTCTACGCGATCCCCGCCTGGCAACGCGGCCCCATCGATCAACGTCTCAGCCTCGATTACTCGGGAGCCGACCTTCGCTTCCGCTGGAAGGCATCGGATTACCTCATCATCGAGCCAAGTTTTTCATTCTACGATGAACGTCGTAACAATGGAACGCCAGTGACCGGCAACAAGACCGAAGCACTCGACTTCTCCCTGCGCATCACTGCCGATCACGGCGACTCATCGTGGCAAGCCCTGACCTACTACCAACGCCGTCGCTTCGCCTCCGTTTTCAGCTCGGTCGATGCCACCCGCACCAGCGAACGTGTCGCCCTCAACCAGTTTCACGTCCCAGGTGAAGGCCTCGGGGGGGCACTCATTCATCGCCGCACCGTCAACGACTCACTCACCTTCAGTGCAGGCGCGGACTTCCGGCTCCTTTCGGGAGAGACCAACGAAGACGCAGGAATTTTCCGCCGTCGGCGGGCCGGAGGCGATCAGGAATTCGTCGGCATCTTCTCCACCCTCGGCTGGGAAACGACAGACACCACCCGCCTGAACGCAAGCATCCGGCTCGACCGCTGGGCCTTCACGGACGGCAGCCGCATTGAAAACTCCCTCATCAGCGGCGCCACCCTGCGCCAGGACATCTTTCCTGATCGCGAAGGCTGGGAACCCTCCGCCTCGCTTTCCCTGGAGCGCCCGCTCACGGATTCCCTCGACGCGCGGATCTCCGCCGGCACCAGCTTCCGAGCCCCCACCATCAACGAGCTCTACCGCCCCTTCCGTGTCCAAAACGACATCACCGAAGCGAACGCCGCACTCGAAGCCGAGCGCTTCTACAGCATCGAAGCCGGACTCGAATGGCGACCAAACGATTGCCTGACCCTCGGTCTCGATTTCTTCAACCACTGGATCCACGACGCGATCGCCAACGTCCCCATCACCGACCCCGCACAGATCGCCGCGATCTTCGGCACCCTCCCACCCGGCGGCACCGGCAGCCAACGACAGAACGTCGACGAAGCCCGTGTCCTCGGACTCCAAGGCAGCGTCGACTGGCAGCCGAGCGAATTTTGGGGTCTCCGATTCGACGG
This sequence comes from Haloferula sp., assembly GCF_049672945.1. Classification (NCBI taxonomy): domain Bacteria; kingdom Pseudomonadati; phylum Verrucomicrobiota; class Verrucomicrobiia; order Verrucomicrobiales; family Verrucomicrobiaceae; genus Haloferula; species Haloferula sp. Next base: position 33,954 of record NZ_JBATWY010000013.1, read on the forward strand.
GCTCTGGACCGAAACCGAGTTTACTTCCTCACCCGCCCAACCCCTTCTCGACGGCCAACCCTTCCCTCAGAGTCCGGACCTCCGACTGGTCGCTTCGGCAAACATCCAACCCCGCGAAGACCTCAGCTTCTTCGCCGATTTTGAATTCGCCAGTCACCTCTTCGACGACGCCCTCTCGGCCCGCCGCATTCCCAGCTACTGGACATGCCGTATCGGCGGCAGCTGGCAGGCCACCGAAACCCTTTCCATCCACGCCCGCATCGAGAACCTCTTCGACAGCGAAATCCCGACCGGCCTGGCCTCAAACGGTATCCAATCCATCGGACAACCCCGCGCCTTCTGGTTGACCACGGAGTGGCGGTTTTGAATAGGCCGTGGACTGCTGCAGCCCGCTGCCGCTGTCCGTGAGACAGCCCTGCTGTCCACGCTCACCAACGGAAGATTCACTCCGCCCCAAAACCCAACTCAAACCGACTCCACCCCTCGCGCGACATGGGCGTCGCACCTGCCAAAAATGTTGGCTTTCCAAGCAACCTGGAACGATCATCTAAGTCGTTGGGATTTTCGGCTCCTTCACGCCAATATCTCCCAACCACATCAGCCTTCGAGGGCCACAATTTCCCCGGACAGCGGGAAATCCAGTTGCAGCACCGCGACGATCTGCTCAAGCTCTTCCCAAGGTCCTATCTTATACACGCCATGATCCACCGCGCCCTCAAATACCTCGTTCTGATTTCCCTCGCCGCCCTCGCCGCCAGCTGCGTTTCCTCCAACACCCTCCAAAGTGAAGAATCGCTCGCCATTTCCTCGGACTTCAAAGTGATCACCCCGACCAAGCCCGCGCAGGAAAAGCAACTCAAGAGCCTTCCGAATGGCAAGCTTTCACGGGTGTCTGTCGGTGGAAAGACCTACTACATCCTTCCTGACCACGCCGCTGGAAATGCCTACATCGGTGGCCCCAAGCAATACGCCAACTACCAGCAACTCGGACAAGCCCGAGCCTATGCAAATGAGGCCAATCAGGACGCCGTCGTCGAAGCAAACCTCGCCAAGGACGCTTACGTCTGGAGTGGCTGGGACGGCTGGGCGGGCTGGGTCAATGACGGCGACGGCGCATTGGCGTCCGAGCGCTCAGCAGTGGGCTGGTATTGATTCGTCCGTTTGACGAGCACAGCTCCGTTGAACTTTCTGAGGCGGAGGCGGATCATTCCGCCACCGCCTCATTTGTTGAAAACTGAGAAGACCCGAATGGACTTACGAAAATCGAACCCGCCAGATTGCGGTTTCTTTCCTCCCCATCTCAATTTATACCATCGACATGAAACGCATCCTGCCCCTTCTGCTTGCACCCATCATTTGCTCCGCGAAGGACGAAGTCCCGGACTACAAAACGATGAACGTCTCGGAAGTCTTCATGAATCTCTGCGCAGGCTGCCACGGCAAGGACATGACCGGTGGCCAGGGCACTTCGCTCGTTGATGGCGAGTGGGATCACGGCGATACGGACAACGCGATCTTCCAAACAATCCTCAAAGGCAATCTCGAACTTGGGATGACTCCATGGGAGGGCATCCTCACCGACAAGCAGATCCGCTCCCTCGTCATCCTCATCCGTGAAAAGGAAAAGGAAGCCATCGCCAACGGCATCAATTTCCCCGAACCCGAAGTCGGTAAGCTTGTCGAAACCGAACTCGAGAATTACCAGATCGAGATGGTCGTCGACGAAGGCCTGAAGATTCCATGGTCGATCTCCTTCCTCCCGGACGGCCGCAAGTTGGTCACCGAGAAGGAAGGTCGCTTGCGCATCGTCAATGCGGACGGGACCCTCGACCCGCAACCCGTCGCAGGCACGCCCGAGGTCATTGTCCACGGTCAGGGCGGCTTGATGGAAGTGGCCGTTCATCCCGACTACGAAACGAACGGCTGGATCTACCTCGCCTACGCCGATGGCTGGCGCGACAAGCCCGACAAGAACAACAAGAAAGACAAGAAGGGCAAGGCCCACGCGATCACCGCAATCGTACGCGGCCGGATCAAGGACCACCAGTGGACCGACCAGGAAGAAATCTGGAAGGCCGACAAGAAATTCTACGGCAGTTCCGGAGTTCACTTCGGCACACGCATCGTCTTCGACAAAGGCTATCTCTATTTCATCGTCGGTGAACGGGGCGGCAACATGGAAGCTCAGGATCTCAAGAATCCGAAGGGCAAGATCTACCGCCTCTTTGACGATGGTACGGAGCCTAAGGACAATCCCTTTTACGGCAAGTCCGGCATCGCCAAAGGCACCTGGACCTACGGCCACCGCAATCCTCAAGGCATGGACCTGGATCCCCGCGACGGCAGCCTTTATGCCACGGAACACGGACCTCGCGGCGGCGATGAGCTCAACTGGATCCGTCCCGGCCTCAACTACGGCTGGCCGGTCATCACCTACGGCATGAACTACAATGGCACGCCGCTGTCCGACCTCACCACCAAGGAAGGCATGGAGCAACCCGTCATCCACTGGACGCCAAGCATCGCGGCCTGTGGCCTCGCTTTCTACAGCGGCGACAAGTTCCCCGCTTGGGAAAACGACCTTTTCGTCGGCGCCCTCAAACAGCAGGAAATCCGCCGCCTTCGCATCAAGGACCGCCAGGTCATGGAGCAGGAAGTTATTCTGAAGAACATCGGTCGCATCCGCGACGTCCGCTCCGGCCCCGATGGTTACCTCTACGTCGTCCTCAACGACCCGGATAAGGTGATTCGCCTCATCCCTGCAAACAATTGATGCCTCAAGGCGGATTTGCCGTCAGCACAAAGATCTGGGATGCGTCTTTCCGCTCGGTAATCACGGGACGACCGCGCTTCCTTGCCAGCACGGGACTGACCTCACGATTCAGGGAAATTAGGCAATTTCCCAAGTAGAGACCAAAGAAGACCTCACAGCAAGACACTCAAAATAGGCAACTTACGAAAATCCCTCCATAATAATTAGAATAATTCTTGCTCTCATTTGGAACCATTCTACTTTCCGGCGCCCTTCACTCGGACCTCCACCCGGACCAAACCCATGATCACAAACGAATCAAGCCTCCATCCTTCGCCAGACGGGGAAATGCCCGCCGAAATTGACGGCCTGCGGATGACCAGGCAGCGCTGGGAAACCTACCGCCTGTTGATGGGTCAGCGTGATCACCCAACCGCCAACGAGGTTTTCATCCGGATCAAGGATCGGCTGCCCAACATCTCGCTGGCCACTGTCTACAACTGCCTCGAAGCCCTCGTGCAGCACGGCATCGTCCGCCAGGTCAATTTCGACCGAGAGCCCTCGCGCTTCTGCCCGAACCTCGCCGAACATGGCCACTTCCACGACCAGCGCTCCGGCTCGATCCGCGACATCGCTTTCAAACCCGGCGTCAACCTCGCCGACGTTCTCGACCTCCCCGAAGGCACCCTCATCACCGACATCGAACTCACCCTCCGCGGCGAACTCCCCTCTTAATTTCCCAATCTCAAGTTTCCAATTTCAAATTTCTAATTTTCTTCAATTACCATGTCCCTAGTAGTCACAGACCTCCACGCTCAACTCGAAGACGGCACCAAGATCCTCAACGGCGTCAACCTTGAGATCCCCACCGGTGAAGTCCACGCCATCATGGGCCCGAATGGCTCCGGCAAGTCCACCCTTTCCAAAGTGATCGCCGGTCACGAAAGCTACAAAGTCACCGCTGGCACCGTCACCATCGACGGCGAGGATGTCCTCGAGATGGGCATCGATGAACGTTCGCGAGCCGGCATCTTCCTCGCCTTCCAATACCCGCATGAAGTCCCCGGCGTTTCCAATGCCAACTTCATCCGCGCCGCCCTCCAGGCCCGCCTGCCAAAAGGCGAGGAGCTCGACGCTGTCGCCTACTACAAGGACCTCTACTCAAAAATGGACCTCCTCGAAATGGACCGCAAATTCACCGCCCGCGCCGTCAACGAAGGCTTCTCCGGTGGTGAGAAAAAGCGCAACGAGATCCTCCAGATGATGATGCTGGATCCGAAGTACTGCATCCTCGACGAAACCGATTCCGGCCTCGACATCGACGCCCTCAAGATCGTCGCCAAAGGCGTCAATGCGATGCGCGCGGAAGATCGCGGCATCCTGATGATCACCCACTACCAGCGCCTGCTCGACTACATCAAACCCGACCACGTGCACGTCATGGCCGAAGGAAAGATCGTTCGCTCCGGCGGTGCTGAACTCGCCCACGAACTCGAAAAGGACGGCTACGAATTCCTCAAAGAAGCCGCCACCGCCTAACAACCTCAATCCCAAATGCCTTCGAATGATCACTTCCAACTGATCACCCGGCACTTCCCACCATGTCCTACGACACCAATACTCTCGACAACGAAACGCAGGAAGCCATCGACATCGATCGCTCCGCCGGTGATTTCTCATTCCCCGAACGTCACAAGTTCGACGCCGGTCGCGGCCTGAGCTCAGCCACCGTCGACTACATCTGCGATGTGAAAAAGGACCCCGACTGGGTTCGCGAGTTCCGTCACAAGGCACTCAAAACCTTCAACGAGAAACCAATGCCCACCAACTGGGCCACGGAGGATCTCAACAACATCGATTTTGACATCATCCGTTACTACCTGTCGGATGGCGAAAGGCCCAAACGTTCGTGGGATGAAGTGCCTCCCGAGGTGCTCGAAACCTTCGAACGTCTCGGCATCCCCGAGCAGGAACGCGCATTCCTCGCCGGTGTCGAAGCCCAGTATGACTCCGAGGCTTCCTATTCGAACATGAAGGAAGAGCTGACCAAGCTCGGTGTGATCTTCGTCACCTCGGCCGAGGGACTCAAGGAACACGAAGAAATCTTCCGCCCCTACTTCGGCAAAGTCATCCCGACCAGTGACAACAAGTTCTCCGCTCTCAACAGCGCGGTCTTCTCCGGCGGCTCCTTCATCTACATCCCGAAAGGGGTGAAGCTGAAGCAACCGCTGCAGGCCTACTTCCGTATCAACTCCGAGAATTTCGGTCAGTTTGAGCGCACCCTCATCATCGCCGATGAAGGCGCAGAAGTGATGTACATGGAAGGTTGCACCGCCCCCAAATTCGAGACCGCCACCCTCCACTCCGCCGTCGTCGAACTCGTCGCCCTGAAAGGCGCGAAGATCCAATACGTCACCGTCCAGAACTGGAGCAGCAACGTCTTCAACCTCGTCACCAAACGCGGCCTCGCCATGGAAGACGCCGAAGTCCGCTGGATCGACTGCAACATCGGCTCCCGCCTCACCATGAAATATCCTGGCGTCATCATGAAGGGCGAGCGCGCCCGAGGCGAAGTCATCTCCATCG
>NZ_JBATWY010000014.1:0-3196 GCF_049672945.1 Haloferula sp.
TGTTTCGGACGGAGCGAGTTCATCATCCGTCAATTTGTTGACAAAGTAGTACCATGCGTAGGGTTGCCGGGTGCGTTCTTCCTCCTTCCATCCTTGGCATAAATTCCAGTGAAGCAGCCATAAAGTCTGGGTATTCTCCAAGAATTTGTCCTTTCCAGTTTCCCGAGAGAGCGTTTGCTCGGCGAAGTTCGTGATCTCAAGGCCCTCCGCTGTTTTCTTAGCGAGTCCAGTAACTACCACCCAATATGCGAGCGACTGGATCATATTTTTGCCTAGGCCAAGGTGGGTCATTCCCACGCGTGGGTCCTTGAAGGGATCAATCCCGGCTTCGAGTGCTGCGACGGCTTTCGGCAGCCAGCTAATACGCAACGGAAAGCTCTCGTGGCCGGTGTAGGAGAAATCGATCATTTTTGCTCCAGCCGTTTAGGGATCAAATGCACGGCGGGCAAGTGCCTAAGCTGGTCAACGCGGGAGGTGTGAACCCCGTTGCCGTCTACGAATATTGCGTATTTGAGGTGAAATCCGAGATTTTGGCGATCTCGAAACCTGTCGGATCCTGTGAGATTTCGTGTCATATTGCCGCCACTTTACCCGGAGGGGTGGGACAGCCGCAGGGAGAGACTGTGGACTAACTAATGAAAAATCGAGACGCTGAAATGGAAAGAGGAGCGTCCCGCGGCCGGATCGAATGTATTTCCTCCATTGGCTGTCATACCCCCATGAGGCCGATCTTCCTCGCTGCCCTGTTTTTCCTCGCCCTGGCCGCCGCCCTCACCGCTCAGACCTGCCGTGAAGTGGTGCGCGATTCCTTCGGGCGGATTGTTCAGGCCATTAGCCGCCAGACCAGCCCAAGCGGGACTGTGCAGTCTGTGACCCGGGACGGCTCGGGGCGGTGCTGGATGCAGGTAAGAATGACTAGGCGGTCAGACTCGAAATAGAGGGGCTTTCATTTGTTGAAATGGTGTTCTTTCTATCGTGAGGATTTCTCCCTATCACGACCGGTCAGCAGGTACTCCAATCGGTCACACTCGGCAGCCAGATGACGGGCGCACAGTTGGAACTCGTCTGCGTCGAGTCCGGCTTTGGGCACCATGCATTGTCCCCAGAGGTGTCCCCTCTTATCCACGCTAAGACCACAAAGCCGCAATTGGCGATTGCGAATCGCGGCGGCAAGCATTGGCTCCGGATGAAATGTCGCGTCCGCATGGCGCACGATCAAACAACGCAGTATCCAATGGTCAGCCTCGTCTATCACGATCACGCGATGGGATCGCCCATCGGCGAACCTAACTAGGATGCCTTTGGGCTCAATGAGAATGTCCTTGGCTCTCGCCAGCTTTTTCCATGATTGAAGTGGTTTACTCACGTTGCAAATCCTCCCGGAAAGTGGTTAGAGGTTCATCTGTTCCAAGAAGCGATCGCTCCAGCTCATCCGCTTGAGCGGTAACACGAAGTATGAGTTGCAACACGCGCGTGGCATCGTGATCGGGCTTCGAAAGCAAAACATCATCCTCGGCGGTGAGGTCGTAGCTCAGGCTTTCTTCACCCAGTTCCAGAGCGCCAATACGCATCGTGAACAAAGAATGGAGTTGCAGGGCCTCGTTCAATTCATGCTCGTCGGCCACGCGTCCCACGGGGCTGATGCAACGGACGAGCGGGTATTGATCAAAGGAATGCAGGTAGAGGCCAAAAGGCTGTTGCCGGTTCTTCATGAGAATCGTTCCAAAGATTCTACCGCTTTCAGCATCGCCGGATTCCGGTGCTTCCAATTTCAACCGACCGTCCCGCCCCATCTCTCGCAAGGCAGTGAATCGTGCTACTAAACCATCGGCCTGTCCGTGTGTCCGAGCGAGTTGGGTTTGCTCTCCGTGCAGGTTTTCTTCGCTCACGGGAAAGGCTGTCTTCAAACGGCCTGTGAGTACGGGCACTGGATCATGATGGCGCAGGATCTCCTTGGCCACATTCAGTGTGCGTTCTTCACTTTCCTTTACTTGTAGCCCCTCGTGCATCAGCTTGAGAAATCGGTTCATGCGCTCAAGCAAGCGGCGAACCTGCAGGACCTCAACCGTGTCCTCCAGGTGAGGAAAATGCACCTGAAGTTTATCTTCGTCCTTGGCGGAACCCATCGCGAGGAGACGCCGTTCTGTTAGCGAGCGCACTCGGTCAATGCGACCCGTGCGCTGCTCCATGCTGGATGGGGTCCAAGAAATGCCGTAGTGATGGATGCTTGAACAGAAGGTGTGTAAATCTTCCCCCTCCTGCACAAGGTCCGTAGTGATCATCACCAATGGGTATCCGGGCATGCGAAACTGTTTGATGAGGCGACCGTTTACAGAGCCCCACATGCCACCCACTGGCTGTTGGTTGCCGAGCAGTTTATTGCCAAATTCCTTCCTTACTTCGGAGAGTTCCGTTGTGCGGGCATCAGGCAGATTGACATCGAGAATCAGCTCAAAGTTCCCGGCAATCTCTGCCAGCTCATCATAGGCCGACCATCCTCGTTTCAATGGTGTGGAAATGCGCTGGCTCTCCAAGCGATCGAGGTAACGGGTGATCCGGGAAAGATCGCCATGCTGAGATTCATCACCGTCATCGTCCCGTGCTCCGGAAGCCATGCTGTTAGTCTGTTGAATTGCCAGCACGTACAAATCAATCAAGCCGTGACCCAGGCGTGCTGCCGAACCTAACAATTCCGCGCGCAGCGCTTCCTCCCGAAACTGATCCCGGAAGTTGGTCATGGTGGAGGTTGGCCAAAGGCCAGCCCGGAGTTCTACATATCGGGAGGACCTCAGCTCCGTGAAAAACGAGGGAAGGTTCAGAATGTCTGCGTTGGCTGGCGGAATCCGAAGCGCGTTGCTGTTCTCGCGCGCCGGCATGGAGTTGAAACGCTCGTGGAATACGATTCGTGCCTTTTCCTGCAAAGGCCCCTGTTTCTCGATAAGCAAGGTGATAGCAGCAGCCTGCAATGCCTCGAACATATCCGAGCGCGTCAGTTTTTTCGCCTTGGTCGTGAGGTGTCTGCGAGCTCGTTCACAATGCATCTCCCGCAAAGGGGCATCTTCGAGCGAGAAGATTCGACGCAACTCCGCCAAGGTTTGTGAAGCCTCGCAACGAAGTAGTGCGGAGACGTGATTGTCTTCAAAAAATGTCGCATACACGGAACCTTTGCTACTGAAGCGCTTCAACAGGGTTGCTC
>NZ_JBATWY010000015.1:0-5448 GCF_049672945.1 Haloferula sp.
AGTTGGCTGGTGATCCATTCATGACTGAGGCTCGTCGTTTCGGTAATCATCATCGCCAGCATTGCCTTCCGCCAGTCATTCTTTTGCATCGAATTCAGATCCTCTTTCGCAAGCCCGAAGTGCTCGAGCCCTGCAGCTATGATCCTAGCACCAACCAACCGATCCCGGTCCCGGGCCGAGGCGTCATTCGAACGGATGACCTTGGCGACGCGCTCACCAATCTCCTCCTCAACCCCGAACTTCGCCAATAGCCTCTCCCTGAACTCCTGGGTGCCGAAATACCAGCCGCGCCGCAAGGTTGACTGGAGACTCTGGCCCTTCCACACGATTCGTCCGGCCTCGGTCGGCTTGGTCCAGTCGACAAGAGTCTCCAGACGTTCAATGAATTTCCGACGTCCCGCCGGCGTGTCCTTGCAGCCCATCTCCGCCAACGCTTCTACCGAGCGCATCCAAGGAAATCTTTTTGAAGGCGGCTTCCTATACTCACGCAGACTCGTCCATTGGTAATCATCGAAGCCCCCGCCCTCCGCGACCAGCCCGGCACGGACGGGATTGAGATGCACATAGTCGATCAGCCGTCTGAAGTATCCTTCGCCGCCGCCCTGCACCACAATTGCCTTGTAGCGGCCGCCGAATAGATGGCCCCAGAGCCCGTTCTTCGCATTGAATCGCTGGGTGTAGGTCGTCTGGAACCATTGCATCCCGGCCACGAGATTCCCCCTCGGCGTCTCAATGACGAAGTGGTAGTGGTTGTCCATCAGGGCGTAGGCATTAACCAAAATCCCAGTGCGCTTGGCCATTTCCCCCAAGGTCCGAATGAGCATCCAGCGGTCGTCGTCATCTAGGACAATCGCCCCACGCCTGTTTCCACGGGCCAGCACATGGTAAATGGCGTGGGGATACTCAATCCGGGGCGAACGTGCCATCGTGCGAAGCGATGTAGCAAAAGGGACCAGTATTACAAGATTCTTTTCCTGACCCCTTTTTGCTGACCCCTTTTTGCTGACCCCTTTTTGCTGACCCCTTTTTTTCACTGACCCCTTTTTTTCACTGACCCCTTTTTTTCATCACCGTAATTGACCCCTTTGAGGGCTTCGGTTAGAGGCCGCGGATGCTTTGAGCCGGAATAGGCCCTGGTGGGAATGGGAACAGACTACGGATCCGGAGACGCTTTACAGTCGAATATCAAGATTGACGCTCTTACCGAAGGAGCCAGAGTCCACGATATGGCTAAGACAGTAATTCTCGATGGAATGATTCACAGGGCTGATTTTGCGCAGCAAGAGGAGTCGACCTCTATTGATCTTTTCGAGCGAATTACAATTGGTCAAATCGATAGCAACAGCCCCATTCTAAAGCTTCTTAGGAAGCCGGACTTCCAAAGAGAAACTAATCATTGGACACCCGTCCAGGTTGCGACCTTTTTGTCCAGTTTCGCATCAGGTGAGTTAATTCCATCCCTAATTCTATGGAAGTCGTCTTCATTTGTTTTTGTGATTGATGGCGGTCATCGACTCAGCGCTCTTAGAGCATGGGTTGAGAACGATTATGGTGACGGGGCAATCTCTCACTCTTTCTATTCAGGTGAGATTCCGGTGGATCAGAAAAAGCTCGCAAAGCGCACTAGATCGGAGGTTGAGAAAAGAGTCGGTCGCTATTCCGACTTTCTGAAAGCGGCCCAAAGTGACGGAAAAGGTATCGATCAAGATTTATATAAAAAGGCGTCGACCGTTTTTACCAAAGCCATACCAATTCAGTGGATTCAAGGTTCACAGGAGGTAGCAGAAAGCTCATTTTTCAAAATCAACTCGCAAGGTACTGCGCTAGATAAAACTGAAGAACTGCTCCTTAAAAACCGGAGGAAATCATTCGCGATTGGAGCGCGGTCTGTAGTCCGTTCAGGCACAGGACACAAATATTGGTCAGGCTTTGATGATTCTGTAAAAAACGAAATTGAAACTCTCGCCAGTGAACTCTACCACTTATTATTCCAACCTGACGTTACAGAACCAATTAAGACTTTGGACCTTCCTCTAGGTGGAGTAAACTCTCCAGTTGAAGCCCTAAAGATGCTGATCGATACGTTTGCTCTTTGCGAGGTAAGCGGGGTGACTCCAGAAAAGGCAATTCAAGCACTCAATGACGATATTGACGGCTCTGAAACCGTGAAAATTCTTAAAACCGCACGGAAAGTGGTTCGGAGGATTGCTGGAAATTCACCGCCTAGCCTTGGTCTCCATCCTGCTGTCTATTTTTACAATGAGAAGGGAAGGCAAAGTAGGTTTCTGTTTCTTGGCACAGTGAAGATTTTTGCAGCGATGGTAAGAACGAATAACGATAATTTTTTCCGAGTTTTCACACATGGTCGAGGAAAATTGGAACAAATTCTCATCAAACGTAAGGCTGTAATTAACCAAGCATTGGCCAACGTTAATAGCACCCAGAGAATTAATCGTGTTGCCGATCTACTTGAGAAACTGACTGACGATATTAAGAATAAGGAGAAAGTATCTGATGAGAGGATTCTATCCCATCTTGGTCTTCAAGGTAAAATTGCAAAACTGAAGCTAATTGATCATCCATCAGATTTTTCGGTTGATACTAAATCTGCAGTATATCTTGCTGAAAGTTTAAAAAATGCCCCAAAGTGCCCGCTGTGTGCTGGATTACTCGATACTCAGAAGTCGGCGTCTTATGATCATGTCGAAGCAAAAAACGCTGGAGGCCGAGGTTCTGTCGAGAATTGCCAACTAACACATCCTTACTGTAACAGCATTAAGAACTAGAACGTCCGATAAAGAGGAAAAGATGCCACAGAAAAGATGCCACACAGAAAAGATGCCCGGCATTCAGTAGATTCACGGGCTGGAAACTTTTCTCTACGATGCCCGAAAGTTGCAGAACATCAACGAACCGACGTCGTTTGACTAGTGGTGCAGGTGGGGTTTCTGGGGGGCCGGAATCCGGGCGGATTCGGTCTGTGGGGAGGGCGGTCAGAGAAGCGACGAAGGCTGGGGTAAACCCGCTTTTTAAATCAACAACTCCCGGGCGAGGTGGAGGGCCTTGGCGGAGTTGCGGATGTGGGTGGTGTTCAGGGGGCGCTCGCCGCGGAGGAGGCGGGAGGCGGTGGAGGAGAGGCGGCGCTGCGGAAGTGGATTTGGAAGGGCCCAGCCGCTTCGGTGAGGCGGAAGTCGAAGGAGGCGGACAGCCGCCTTCGCCTGAAGGCTTCGTCGCGCCAGAGAGTGTCCACCCTCCCTATGGCTTGGGCTTCGGGGCGGCTTGAAAAGCCGCGCTCCTGAGGGCGCGGCTTTCAGGAAAGGCGGTTGGGAGCGCCGCTAAGGGTATTCGAGGCCGCCCTTTTCCGAGATCCTGATCACCTTGTCCCGGACCAGAAGCTTGATCGTTTTCTCGACTGTCTCTGGTGCAAGTGTCTTCGTAAAATGCTGCTGGATGACGTTGACGAGGCCTGCTCGTTTTTGCGGACGTGGTCGGTTGGGATCTCTCAGATGGGCGACGAGTCGATCCAGGCGTTCGTCGGTTCGAAGGAGGTGAGGGATTTCAGCGATGTCGTCATGGCGGGCGCAATGATGCTTGTTCTCCTTCAGGTGGGAGACGAGGGCTTCGAAGCCGTTGTCTTTTGAGATGATATGGATGTAGGCCGTGGGGTCGGTGGGGAGGATCTGGCCGATCTCGTAGGCGAGGACAAAATCGAGGGCGTTCTTGCCGATGCAGGGCGTGCGCACGAGGCGTAGTTGTTCGGGCTTTTTGAGAGCGAATTCGGTCAACTCAAGACGGAGCGAAGTCTGGTTCTGGCCGACGACGACGATCAGCTTGAAATGGTCTTGGGTGATCCGGGAGAAATCGCGCGGTTGGACGTTCTCATAATCGATGAAGATGTAGTTCATCCGCGGTGACGCTGGTGCCGGATCGGGACAAAGGGTGATCGCGGGTGGGGCGGTCGTGGTTTTCTTCGGATTCATGCGGCGAGAGTTCGTCCGAGGATGCGGATCAGAGACTGGCGGAGGGTTTCGGGATCGTAGTGGTGGGCCCAGGGCACCCGGAGGAGCGGAACGCTTTGAGTGGCGAACAGTTGGTTGACGAAGCGGTCGCGCTCGATGCGGTCGGGGCGCTGGTGCGAGCTGTCGTCGAACTCGATGCCGCAGAGGATGCGGCTGGTGCCGGGTTCGGTGAGGACGAAGTCGATGTGCTTGCTGCGGATCTTGTTGAATGCGGCTTCCCGCCCGGGGGCGTAGAGGACGTCGAAGAGGTCGGCGAGGCGGACTTTGGAAGAGATATCGTAGCTCGGTGCGACGAGTGCTTGAAGGACGGCGAAGAACTTTTGTTCGGCATCCGTCATGAGGGTTTCGCGCCGGGCGAAAAGTTCGAGAGAGTCTGAACTTGCTTGGTGACTTGGAGGAGGAAGGGGCGGAGGGGATTTCTTCGACAATGGTGGTGGCGTGGCACGGGCGCGTTTCCGAAGGCGGGTTGCACGGCTGAGGAAGAAGGCGAAAACCATCCCGCCGACGGCGATGAAGAAGACAGGGAGAAGGGCTCTGAAAAATTGATCCGCCATCTGCTTTGTCGGGGGCTCGGCAGGAGCGGCCGGAGTCGGGGTGGGGCTGGACTTCGGGCGTTTCGGACTCGGACTCGCCGACCTCGTGGATTGCTTAGGGAGGGCGGCTTGCGGGACAGGGGCGAAGGCCGCCGGGATGGTCAGGCTTTGGTCATTTACGGGACGTAGGAACGACGAGATCGAAGAGCTTGCTCGCCAACCCCCGCGCCCTTTTTCGACGAATAACGCAGCTGGTATCATGAACGGACGTCCGTTGGTCCACTGTCCCCGAGTTCCGTCGGCTTCGAGATAGCGGTAGGAATCGACGGCGATCCAGACACGGAGGCGTTGCTCGACGCCGTTTGCCTGATCGGTGCCGGACAGGGCGTCGAAGTGAGTGCCTGAAAAGCGGAGCCCATGGAGTTCGACCCACTTGCGTGACCCTGCCAATGGAGAGCAAGCGAAGTTGCTACCTTGGAGTTTCAGGTAGGGAGAAAGGTGGGAGTTGGCGGCGTCGATGGCTTTGCGCGCCGACTCCTGCGGTACTTGCTGGAATCGCGCTGCCGCTTTCTTGAACCCGAGAATCAGAGGGTCTTCTCCACTAGCGGACGGGCCGAGGGTGAGGACGAGGCAGGCGACAAAATGGCGACACATGGGACTTTATCACTCTAACAATGTCTGCCGAATTTGCCCTTACGCGATGGCGGGAGTCGTAGAAGGCGAACAGGAGTGTCCGCCCCCCAAAGACTTGGAAAGCAGCAGGGGAATAGGATAGAGGTAGGAACGGCGCATTGGTTTGCGCCGCTCCCCCCTCCGAACCGGACAGGCGGATCTCCCGCATCCGGCTCTCCAGTCAGTGGTTTGCTCCATTACGGAGACTCTCGACTTCAGCACTC
>NZ_JBATWY010000016.1:0-9741 GCF_049672945.1 Haloferula sp.
AGTTGTGGTAAACCAATTTATAGACCCCGAATTTCGGGCATGGGAGGCATATTCGCCTCTCATGCCTTTTTCCTAACAACCTTCAAGCCATACAGCGCCTAGGATCGGCGCTGTGGGACAGGCTCTATCTATGGCGGCTACCTTTGGACGGTTTGGCCGAAGGCTTGACTCAGAAAGGCCAAATCACGCGGATCAGGAGGCACGCGGTGATCCAACAGATGAAATTGAGAGGGATGCCGACCCGCAGGAAGTCGGAGAATCGGAAACCGCCCGGACCAGAGAAGAAAGTAGGGAAGAGGGTCCGGGGCCACCCGGTTGATTGACGCATGCACGAGCGTGAGAGCAATCTCAAATGTGAGGCCGTCCATAGGGTGGGAATCCAACTCAAGGCGCGGCTCCAACAAGACCGGGACCTTCCCGAATCAAAGGAACTTAGTGAACGGCGCCCGCCTTTTTCTCAGGCGCTTGGACAACTCAGAAATTCACCTCGAACCACAGTCCGGCGAAAAGACGGGTGGAGCCGCCGGAATAGAGGGGCACGGAGGCCCCGACGAAGGGGGTAAAGGCGACGCTGTCGTTGACTCCGTAGGTATAGCCCAGCCGGCTGTAGAAATCGTTCAAGCCGTCGCGACCGTAGTAGTTGGACACCGCGCTGGCTCCTCCGAGGATGCTGAGAAACGACGAATTCCCGACGGGTTTGCTCCATTCGGCCTCGACCTCGCCATACCAACCGTCCGGGCCGGTATCGTAGCTGACGGCGCTGCCGATTCGCCAATCGGCGTTCGGGCGCCAGTTGAAGAAGGGCCCGAAATCAAAGCCGTCATTGAAAAAGGAATTTTCGTAGCTGCGCCAGGCGGCATCGAAACCGGCGTCCCATGAATCCTGATCGTAGCGGATGCCGAGGCTGCCACTGAACTCTCCGAAGTCGTCGGAACCGGTGCCATACCAGCCACCGAAGTCGAGTAGCCACTGGTTGCTCAGGGCGACTTCGCCACCGATCTGGATCTCGATCAGGTTGTCGGCCAGCGAAAAACCGCGGTAAACGTAGTCGGAGCGGTAGCCGGTGACGATCTCGATGCCGATGGGGATTTCCGAATCATGGGCCGTCAGAGGCAGCGCGGGACCCAGAAAGAGCAAAGGCAGCAATCGCTTCATAGAGCGATGCTGCCCGAGCTTGGTAAGGATATCAATCGCTGTGTCGATCAGCTGGCGGCTTCGATCTCACCGGCAAGGCTGGCATCGAGCACTTCCTTGCGCAGGTTGCGGCCCTTGCCCTGGCTCCACCAGAGGACGATTGGGGCGGCGACGAAGATCGACGAGTAGGTTCCGACGATCAGGCCGACGAGGATCATTTTCGAGAAGTCGGCCAAGGCCGAGCCGCCGAAAATGGCGAGGATGGCCACAGTGGCGATCGTTGTCATCGAGGTCAGCAAGGTCCGTGACAGGGTGGCATTGATCGCTTCGTTCATCAGCTCTTCGACCGTGCCCCTGGAAGTAAGCAGAGACTCCCGAATCCGGTCGAAGACAATAATGGTGTCATTGATCGAATAGCCGGCGATCGTCAGGATGGCACCGACGTGGATGAGGGAAAGCTCACCGCCGAAGAGGACGATCAGACCGGTGGCGATGACGATGTCGTGGACGAGTGCGGCGAAGGCACCGAGGGCGAAGGAGAATTCGAAACGGATGCTGATGTAGATCAGCATCGCGACAAGACCCATGCCGATGGCGACGCAGGCATTGAAGAGGAAGGCTTTACCGGCTGTTGCGGAAACGGCCTCGGTGGTCGCTTGGACGGCCCATTCGGTTTCGTTCGGGTCCGCCGCGGTGGGCACCCGTTCGCTCATCACGCTGAGCTTGCTGCGCAGGGTGTCTTCGATCAGCTGGGCGTCGTTGATGTCACAGCGCACCGTCAATAGCTCACCGGTGCCGGGAACGGTTTCCTCCTGAACAACGGGCTTGGCAATGGTGTTGGCATCCTTGAGAGCTTCAGTGGCCTCAGCGGCGGTGACTTCGGTCTGGCCCTCCATGAATTGGAACTTGAGAAGGGT
Source organism: Haloferula sp. (assembly GCF_049672945.1). Classification (NCBI taxonomy): domain Bacteria; kingdom Pseudomonadati; phylum Verrucomicrobiota; class Verrucomicrobiia; order Verrucomicrobiales; family Verrucomicrobiaceae; genus Haloferula; species Haloferula sp. Next base: position 2,052 of record NZ_JBATWY010000016.1, read on the forward strand.
GCCGCCGGTGAAGTCGACTCCGAGTCCTTTTTCACCACGGATCACGAATCCGGAAATAGCGGCAATGAAGAGCAGGGCGGAAACGACAAAGGCAATCCGCCGCTTGCCGAGGAAGTCGAACGAGCTTTTGCGGAACAGGTTGAGGAGCGAAAGGTTTCTCAGGAGTCCGAGGTCGACGACCCAGCGGAAGATCACGCGGGTAACGAGAATGGCGGAAAACATCGATCCGAGCAGGCCGATGGTCAGGGTGACGGCGAAGCCCTGGACGGTGCCGCTGGCCTTCCAGAAGAGGATGGTGGCGGCGAGGAGCGAGGTGATGTTGGAGTCAAAGATCGCCGAGAAGGCTTTCTCGTAGGCGGTCTCGATGGCATTGCCGAGTGACTTGCCGTTTTCGAGCTCCTCTCGGAGTCGCTCGAAGATCAGCACGTTGGCATCGACCGCCATACCAATGGTCAGGATGATGCCGGCAATCCCCGGAAGGGTGAAGGTGAAGCCGAACATCGCCATCGCGCCGAAGATCAGGATCGAGTTCACGAACAGCGCGATGAGCGCGACGATTCCTGCGGTGCGGTAGTAGATCAGGATGAAGATGGCGGTCAGTGCGAGACCGGTGAGGGCGGCGGTGACACCTTGCTTGACGACCGCGCGACCGAGGCTTGGGGAGACCGAGCTCTCCTGATCGATCTTGAGGGCGTTCTTGAGCGGGTTGTTGAGTTGGGCTGCGAGCTCGGAGGCTTCCTTCAGATTCTTCTGCCCTTCGATCACGAAGCGAGCGCCGAGTGGAACGGATTGGACGGTGGGAGCGGAGACCACCTCGTTGTCGAGAAGAATGGCGATGCGATCCTGCCCGGGGCGCATGTCTTTGGTCAGGTTGACCATTTTCTTACCGCCTTCACCGGTGAGTTCGATGCTGACGATATTGTCGGCTCCTTGCTGAACGGGGTAAGCATTGGCGACGTCGGCACCGGCAACCGCGGTGCGATTGTTGAGAAGCAGGAACTCGGTGTATTTTTCGCCCTTGCGATCCTCACCCTCATGCTTGTAGGCGCGGTATCCTGGAACGATGTCCTCCTTGTCGAAGACGCGTTCGGCCAAAGTCTTGCCGTCTGAGGTTTCACGTTTTTCGCCCTCGAGATTGACCTCGCGAAGTTCGAGCTTGGCGACTTTCTGGAGCGTCACGCGGATATCGGATGCCGTCTCTGGCGACATGCCCGGCATTTGCAGGAGAATGGTGTCGTTGCCGCTCTTGGCGATCAACAGGTCCTTGGTGCCGCCGGCTCCAAGGCGCTTCTCAATGGTGGCGACGGCTTGATTCAGGTCGTCTTCCCGCAGAGGAATGACTTCTCCCGTGTTGGGGTCGGTGTTCGGTTGGACTTTAAGAGTGAAAGCCGAGCCACCGACGAGGTCGATCCCGCCATTGAGGGTCTTGCTAGGGGGGAAGAGGGCCAAGCTGCAAAGGGTGCACAGGCCGACCACAAGGATCGTGCCGATGTTCCGCTTGCGGCGATCAGATTCGGTCACGAAGTACCAGATGAAGAGAATCAGCAACGCGAGCCCTGAGAGAAACAGGACCAAGGGGTCGGCGATGATGTCGAGCGCGAGGATCGGCGGGATCATGGATTTTGAAGGAGGAAGGAACTGAAAAGGTCAGCTAGGCTCGAACAGAAGACGTTCAGGCCTTTTCGGCAGGAGCGGCGGTCTTCGTCTCCTTCTTGTGGACGGAGGCGACGGCGTTCTTGTCGAACTCAATCATGGTGCCTTCGGCGACCTTGAGGGTGACGGTCTTGTCCTTGATGTTGTGAACGATGGCGTGGATGCCTGCGGTGGTGATGACTCGATCGCCGGTCTTGAGGGAATCGATGCGCGCCTGGAGTTCTTTGCGCTGCTTCTGTTGAGGGCGAATCAACAGGAAGTAGAACATGACGATCATCAGGACCATCATGACGATAGGGTTTCCCAGTAGTCCGCCGCCGCCCGATTGGCCTTGGCCCTGAGCGAGGAATGAATAAAGCGTGGATGTCATGAATCTTTGGAAGCGTTGTATCTGCGAATGAAGGAATCCTTGAATTCAAGGAAGTTCCCTTCACGTATGGCCTGCCGCGAGTTGGCGGCGAGGCGGAGGAAGAAATGCAAGTTGTGAAAGGAAAGCAACCGCAAAGCGAGGATTTCCCCGGCTCGGAAAAGGTGGCGGATGTAGGCGCGAGTGAAGCGCGCGACGTGGGGGTGCGCGCTTTCACAGAGGGGACCTTGATCGCGCTCGAATTCGAGATTCTTGATGTGGATCGGTCCGTCGAGGGTAAATGCCTGCCCGTGGCGGGCGACGCGGGTCGGCATCACGCAGTCGAACATGTCGACCCCACGGCTGATCATTTCGAGAATTTGGGGTGGGGTGCCGAGGCCCATCGCGTAGCGCGGTTTGTCTTCCGGGAGAAAGGGCACGGCATTTTCGATGGCGCGGAACATTTCATGCTCGGGCTCGCCGACCGAGACGCCGCCGACGGCATAGCCATCGAAGCCGATTTCGACCAGTTCGCGGGCGGATTGTTCGCGCAGCTCTGCCCAGATGGAGCCTTGGACGATGCCAAAATGGCGCTGTTTCCCGTGGCCTGAGCTCGGTTGGTTTTTTTCCACCCAGTCCTTGCAGCGACGGGCCCAGCGGGTGGTGAGGCCGAGCGATTCCTCGGCGTATTTCCGCTCGCAGGGGTAGGGCGGGCACTCATCGAAAAGCATCGCGATGTCCGAGCCGAGCGCGGCCTGAATTTCCATGCTGAGCTCGGGCGTCAGCATCATCTTCGAGCCGTCGAGGTGATTTTGGAAGCGGACGCCCTCCTCGGTGATCTTGCGCAGTTTGGCCAATGACCAGACTTGGAAACCGCCGGAATCGGTAAGCATCGGCTTTTGCCAAGTGGTGAAATCGTGCAGGCCGCCCAGTTCGCGGATCAAATCGTGGCCGGGCCGCAGCCAAAGGTGGTAGGTGTTGCCGAGAATGATCTGTGCTCCGAGCAGGTCGAGCTCCTCCGGGTGCAGGGTTTTCACCGATCCCTGGGTGCCGACGGGCATGAAAATGGGGGTATCCACTTCGCCGTGGGCGAGGGCCATCCGGCCACAGCGGGCTTTTGAATGGGGATCCTTGTGAAGAACTTCGAACATGTGCGGGGGCAGAGAAGGCGAATTCCCTGACTTTCCAATGCCAAACCGGGCACATAAGTCGATTTCTTGAAGGATATCGCGAGTTGCGGACGTAGGACGTAAGAAGGGCGCGAATCGGACTCCCCCCGGAACCACGATTCGCGCCCAATGTTTAAGGTCAACGAGCTGGAATGATCCAAATGAAGTGATGGCATCCCCCCGGAAACCAGATCGACAACAATAATTGGACCAGTCGCGAATTCGCGGGACCGGTGCGGATCCCTTGCGGGCCGCTTCATGAAAGCTGGACCGGATTTTCAGGGATGAAAATGAATAACTCTTGTAAACGCTACGGGTTCCTACGCAAAAATTGACTATTTGAGCCATTTGGATTGGATGACAGCCCTTGATTCGGAGCGGGTTGCATTATTCCTCGCTCTCCGTTAGACCGCTCGAAGTGAAACTGATCCGATTCGGTGAGGCGGGGCGAGAGGAGCCGGGTGTTGCGCTGGAAGACGGGCGTCTGATTGATGCTAGTCGTCAGTTCCACGACTACGATGAAGGCTTTTTTGCCATGGGTGGCATGGAGTCTCTGGCCGCCTGGGTCGAGGACGGCTGTCCCGACGGGGAGGAAATCCCAACGACCCTTCGCTTGGGGCCACCGGTGGATCGGCCGTCCAAGATCGTATGTGTCGGCCAGAATTACCGGGACCATGCGAAAGAGTCGGGTCAGGAACTACCCGATGAGCCACCGATTTTCATGAAGGCGAATTCAAGTTGGAGTGGGCCGTATGACGACGTCATTCGCCCTCGGGATTCGGTAAAACTCGACTACGAGGTGGAATTGGGGGTGGTGATCGGTCGCACGGCCAATCGCGTGTCCAAGGACGAGGCGCTCGAATACGTCGCAGGCTACTCGGTTTTTTGTGACTACTCGGAAAGGGCTTTTCAGAAGGAGATGGGCGGTCAGTGGACGAAGGGAAAGAGTCACGATAGTTTCGGCCCCATGGGCCCGTGGTTGACGCCTGCTTCAGCGGTCGCGGATCCTCAAGGGCTCAGGCTTTGGAGCAAGGTGAATGGTGAGCTTCGGCAGAATGGTTGGACGGGGGACATGCATCGCAGCGTCGCCTTTCTGATCAGCTACATCAGTCGATTCATGACCCTGCTTCCCGGCGATGTGATCGCTACCGGAACGCCAGGTGGTGTGGGGATGGGAATGAAGCCGCCTCGTTATCTGACACCGGGTGACCGTGTGGTGCTCGGGATTGAAGGGCTGGGGGAAATGAAGCAGCGGGTGGTTCAGGGTTGAGATTTCAGGCCTTGTTTGGAGGCATTTCGGAATCGACTGTGCCATGACGGGTGCCTCGCAGGGGATTCCGTTTCTTATTGAGACTTGCCGGGAGGCGGAGTGGGGAGTACGCGGAGCGCGGGAGAGTGTCTCTTCCGACGAAACAGACCCCAATCATCGATGCCGATCCAGCGTGCCCTGCTCTCCGTGTCCGATAAATCCGGCCTCGCCGAATTTGCCAAGGAACTTCATGAAATGGGGGTTGAATTGCTCTCAACTGGAGGGACTGCCAAGGCTCTCCGGGAGGTGGACCTGCCTGTCATCGATGTTTCGGAATTCACCGGCGCACCTGAGCTGTTCGAGGGCCGTGTCAAAACCCTTCATCCAAAGGTTCACGGGGGGCTGCTGCACAAGCGCGACGACAAGGAGCACGTGGCCCAGGCGCAGGAGCACGACATTCCTCCCATCGATCTGGTGGTGGTGAATCTCTACCCATTCGAGGATACCATTGCCAAGGAAGGGGTGACGCTGGCTGAGGCGATCGAGAACATCGACATTGGCGGGCCCTCAATGCTTCGCAGTGCCGCGAAAAACTACACCAGCGTGACCGTGGTGACCGATCCCGCCGACTACTCGCGTGTGATCGAGGAAATGAAGGATCATGACGGGGATACGACCCTTGGATTCCGCGAGGAACTCTCCGTGAAGGTCTTTCTCCGGACCTCGCAATACGACGCGAACATTTCGAACTATCTCGGACGCTGTGACGAAGGAACCCGCCGCCATTACAGCGTGAGCCTGCCGCTCGACAGGGAACTTCGCTATGGTGACAATCCCCACCAGAAGGCGGTTTTGTACGGCGACTTCCGTAGTTGCTTCTCACAGCTTCAGGGCAAGGAGTTGAGTTATACGAACATTCTGGATATCGAGGCCGCCGCGGACCTGATTCTCGATTTTGTCCGTCCGACGATCGGGATCCTCAAGCATACCAATCCCTGTGGTGTCGGGCAGGACGATGATGATCTGCGGATTGCTTGGAAGAAGGCTTTTGAGACCGATCGTCAGGCTCCCTTCGGTGGCGTGATCGTTTGCAACCGTCCTCTAACGGAGGGCGTCGCCCGCATCATTTCCGGAATTTTCACCGATGTGATCATCGCGCCGGATTACGAGCCGGAAGCCCGTGCGGTGCTGCAAAAGAAGAAGAATCTCCGTTTGATGAAAATGAACGAGGCCTACCTGACGGCCAAAAAGGCACCTCTCGTTCGCTCTTGTCCCGGGGGGCTGATGGTGATGGATCGCGATCACACGGCGCTTGGCTTGGACGACCTTGAAAGCAAAGTGGTGACCAAGCGCCCACCGAGCGAAGAGGAGATGCGGGCGATGCGCTTTGCTTGGCGGGTTGTGAAGCACGTGAAGTCGAATGCCATTGTCTACGCCAGTGCCGACCGCACCTTGGGTGTGGGTGCCGGACAGATGAGCCGGGTCGATAGTTCTCAGATCGCCGTCTGGAAGGCGGGTGAGGCAGGTCTCGATCTCAAGGGCTCGGTGGTGGCGTCCGATGCCATGTTTCCTTTCGCGGACGGGCTCGAAGCGGCAGCGGCTGCCGGGGCGACGGCGTGCATCCAGCCGGGTGGCTCGAAGAATGACCAACAGGTCATCGATGCCGCCGACAAGGCCGGAATCGCCATGGTCTTCACCGGGCACCGTCACTTCCGCCATTAAACGAAGATGCTCCTCGGCGTGAATATCGATCACGTGGCGACGCTGCGTGAGGCTCGCTACTCGCTGCTTCCTCAGTCAGCCAATGCCGAGCCGTCTCCGCTTGAAGCGGCTTACGATGCAATGGAAGGCGGGGCGGATTCGATCACGATTCATGTCCGCGGTGATCGACGTCACATGCAGGATCGCGATGCTTATGAGATCGCGGACAAGTGTCCGCTGCCCCTGAACCTCGAAATGGGGGTCACGACTGAGATGCTGGAGCTGGCACTCAAGGTAAGACCCGAGTTCGTCTGTCTGGTGCCCGAGACCCGCGAGGAGGTGACGACCGAAGGTGGTTTGGATGTGGCGGGTCGGCTCGATGAGGTGACGGCCTGTGTCGCCCGATTGCAGCAGGAAGAGATCAAGGTTTCCCTGTTCATTGATCCGGACCTTCCTCAAATCGAGGCGGCCTCCAAGACCGGGGCGGAAATGGTCGAACTGCACACCGGATGCTTTGCGAATGCCCAAGGTGATATGATCGAGTCCGAGGTATCTCGGCTGATTGAGGCGTCAAAGGCGGCCCACGCGGCGGGCATCCAGGTCAATGCGGGTCACGGCATCAATTATACCAACGTCTACCGCCTTTTCACGGTGCCTCATCTGGCGGAACTGAATATCGGCCACACCATCGTCGCTCGCGCCATGCGGGTTGGTTTCCGTGAGGCGGTCGTTGAGATGAGAGAAGCGGTGAATGGCTACCCCGACTAGATGATGCAGCTGTTCGGAATCGGTATCGACGTGGTGGAGGTGGAAAGAATCGAATCATCGATGTCGGAATTCGGCGATCGTTTCGCCGAAAAGGTTTTCACGCAATCAGAGCGGGAGTATTGCGACTCGCAGCGGAAATCGGGACTTCACTATGCAGCCCGTTTCGCCGCGAAAGAGGCAATTTCAAAAGCCTTCGGCACCGGAATCGGAAAAGATCTCGGCTGGCTCGATATGGAGATCGTGCGCAAGGAAAGCGGGGAACCCCAGTTGGTTCTCAGTGGCGCTGGAAAAGCATTCGCTGAGAAGAACGGCATCGTCGAAGTAAAGATCAGCCTCACCCACGCCCGCCACTATGCGGCGGCAAATGCGGTGGCGATGATGGCTGGATGAGGTGCTGCATGTGACTGAGAGTGGTGCCGCAGCAGCCGCCGAGGATTTGGACCTCGTGGGCTTCGCGAAGTGCGAGCATCGCCTCGGCCCAGTTTTCGACCGGGTCCGCCAGCGTCGTGGTCGAAGAGTCGAGCTCGGCAACATCCTTCGAAGAGGCATTCGCCTGGATTCCCACAAGTCGATCAAGGCAGCCGGAATCGTAGTTCTTGGTTATGAAACTTGGATGCGTGCAGTTGACGAAGTAGCCGACCGGGGGGCGGTCGAGAGTTTGGTCGAGGAGGTCCATGGCTTCGGGGAGGGGGGTGCCATCGAGGACCTTGCCGTCGGTGCCGGTGCAGAAGCTGATGAGGTAAGGCTTTTTAGACTTAGCCATGGCGCGGGCGATGCCGGTGGCTTCTTTGACGGACGGAAGTG